>CAYNLL010000068.1:0-10887 GCA_964398015.1 uncultured Opitutaceae bacterium
TCATGCACCTGGACGTCGAGGCCGCCGACCAGATGCTTGTCCGCCTGAGCGAGCTTCTCCGGATCACCATGTCCCACACGGGCGCGCCCGAGACGCCGCTGCGCGAGGAGATCGCGTTCATCGAGCGCTACCTCGACATCGAGAAGATCCGGTTCCGCAACCGCCTCGAGGTCGTCATCGCGGTCGACGACGACACGCTCGAGGCGCAGGTGCCCAGCCTCGTCCTGCAGCCCCTCGTCGAGAACGCGGTGCGCCACGGCATAGAGCCGCATTCCAAGGCCGGACGGATCGAGCTCCGGGCAAGGCGCGAGGGCGGGCAGCTCGTCGTGACGGTGGCCGACAACGGGACGGGGATTCCCCAAGGCGGCCCGAAGAGGGAGGGCATCGGCCTCGCGAACACGCGCGCGCGTCTCGCGGAGCGCTACGGGTCCCTCCAAAAATTCGAACTGGCCAACGGGCCGGAGGGCGGGCTCTGTGTGCGCATGGTGATTCCCTTGAGCCTCTTGAAGCCGTGAGCAGCCTGCGGATCCTGATCGCCGACGACGAGCCCCTGGCGCGGGCGCGCCTGCGCTCCCTGCTCCCCGCGGACATCTCGCTGGAGATCATGGGCGAATACGAGAACGGCACCGATGCCCTGGAGGCCATCAAGCGAGACAGGCCCGACGTCGCGTTTCTCGACATGCAGATGCCCGGGTGCGACGGCCTTCAGGTCGTCGCCGGGCTGGCCCCCGCGGAGCGCCCCGCCATCGTCTTCGTGACGGCCCACGACAGGTTCGCCGTGGACGCCTTCGGCGTCCGCGCCGTCGACTATGTCCTGAAGCCCTTTGACAGGGCCCGGATCGAGACCGCCCTGGAACGGGCCGCCGAGTACGTGAGCGCCCGGCGCGCGGGCGCCGTCGGCGCCCGGATCGAGGGGCTGCTGGCGGGCGCGGGCCATGCCAGCCCGCCGAAGCGCGAGCGCCTTGCCGTAAAGGTCGACGGCCGGTTCGTGTTCCTCAAGTACGACGAGATCGTATGGGTCGAGGCCGCCGACAACTACGTGGTGGTCCATGCGTCCTCGGGGGAGCGCCTGATGACCCGCGACACGCTGTCCGCCGTCGAGGAGCGCCTCGGCGCCCAGCAGTTCACCCGCGTCAACCGCTCGGCCCTGGTCCGGATCGACCAGGTGAAGGAGCTCCAGCCCAACCTCCAGGGAGACTACACCGTCGTCCTGAGGGAGGGGTCCCGGATCCCCCTGAGCCGGGCCCTGCGGGGGCGTTTCGAGAAATTCCTGATGGACGGCTGACGGCGCGGGGGCGCCGCGGGCGGCTTGCGCCGCCCCGCCCTCCACCATAGTCATGGGCCCGGCGGCCCCCGGACCCGTTTCCGGCGCCCGCCCGGCCCCTGGAAGGACCCCGTCCGTCGCCACTGGAAAATGCCCCAGATCCTCCACAGCCTCCCCCGCGGGCGCCTTGCCGCGCGCCTGGGAGCCCTAGCGCTTGGCCTTCTCCAGGCGGCGCCCCCGCCCGTGGCGGGACAGCCCGAGCCGGCGGGCTGGTCGATAGCCGTCGACCCCGCGGCCGACCCCCTCGAGCGCTTCGCGGCGCGGGAGCTGCAGCGCTACGTCTACGTGTGCACCGGGGAGCTCCTTCCCCTGAGGCCGGAGGGCGCGGGTCCCTCCGGGCCCGCGTTTCTCGTGGCCACGCAGGACCACGCCCCGCGGCGCCCCTCAGGGGCGCCGCTCGCTCCCCAGGACTACCTCATCCGCAGCGGCGGGCGGGGAGCCTCGCAGCGCGTCTCCGTCGTCGGCGGGGACGCCGTGGGCGCCCTTTACGGCGTCTACCGCCTCGCCGAGCGCATGGGCGTCCGCTTCTACCTCCACGGCGACGTCGTGCCGGACGCGCCCGTCGCCCTCGCCTTTCCCGCGTTCACCGAGGCGGGGCACCCGCTGTTCAGCGTGCGGGGCCTGCAGCCCTTCCACGACTTCGCGGAGGGTCCCGACTGGTGGAACACGGATGACTACCTCGCCGTGATAGGGCAGCTGGCGAAGCTCCGCATGAACTTCATCGGGCTTCACACCTACCCCGAGGGCCCGGTAGGCCCCGAGCCGACCGTGTGGATCGGCCTCGACGGGGACTACGACGGGCGCGGGCGCGTGAGCGCCGCCTACCCCGCCTCCTACCAGACCACGGGGCGCAGCGGGCGCACCTGGTGGACCTACGCCCCGCTTCGCACCGGCGACTTCCTGGGCGGCGCGGCAGGGCTGTTCGACCGGGACGACTACGGCTCCGAGGTGATGAGGGAACAGGGCTTCGAGCAGCAGACCCCCGCGGGGTCCGCCCTCGTGTTCAACAGGACTGCCGAGATGCTCGGCGCGGCCTTCGCCGAGGCCCGCCGTCTCGGCGTGCTCACCTGCGTGGGTACCGAGACACCCCTCACCCTGCCGGCCCCCGTGCGCGATGCGCTGCGCCGCCGCGGCCGCGACCCGGCGGCCCCCGGGGTCGCCAGGGACGCCTACCGGGCGATGTTCGAGCGCATCGGCCGGGCGTATCCGGCCAACTACTACTGGCTCTGGACGCCGGAGACGTGGACGTGGGAGGGCAACGCGCCCGAGCACTTCAAGACGACCGCCGACGACATCCGGTCCGCGCTCGGCGCCCTGAGCGACCTGCACAGCCCCATGACGCTCGCCACATGCGGGTGGGTGCTGGGGCCGCAGCACGACCGCGCCGCGCTCGACAGGCTTCTCCCGCCGCAGTGCCCGATGAGCGCCATCAACCCCGCGGTCGGCTACGGGGCGATCGAGCGCCAGTTTGCGAACCTGAGCGGCCGCCCGCGCTGGGCCATCCCGTGGCTGGAGAACGACGGCGACCTGACAAGCCCCGAGCTGTGGACCGGGCGCATGCGCTTCGACGCCGCCGACGCGCTTCGCCTCGGCTGCACGGGCCTGATCGGCATCCACTGGAGGACGCGGATCCTGGCCCCCAGCATCTCGGCGCTTGCCGCCGCCGCGTGGGACCAGTCCTGGGTTCCCCCCGACTTCGACACGTCGCGGATCCCGCCGCAGACCGCGTCCGGCGCCGACGGCGGCCTCTGCGTGTCGGCGTCCGGCGCCGTGGCCGGCGCAGAAAGGCCGGGGCTGTTCCGCACCAACCGCGTCGGCATGGGCGCGTACGACATCCTCGTGCCCAACGGGGTCTACCACGTGAGGCTTGGCTTCAGCGAGCTCCAGGGGGCGGCGCCCGCGAGCCGCGTCTTCACGGTGCGGCTGCAGGGCGCCGTGGCCCTGGACCGGCTGGACCTGGCCGCACAGTACGGGCCCAACCAGGCCGTGAGCCACGAGTTCAAGGGCGTCACCGTCACCGACGGCCACCTCCTCGTGGAGTTCGCCGCCCAAGCGGGCCAGCCGTCGATCGCGCTCATCGAGATCAGCGGCGTCACGCAGGTGGGCGCGGCGCCCTATGCCAAACGGATCAACTGCGGCGGGCCGGCCCTGGAGGGCTACGATGCGGACGAGCTCCCGGGCCGGCCCCGGCCCCCCGAGGACCGGGCGATGCCTGTCGCCCCGTTCTACTCGGACTTCTGCGCCGCGAACTTCGGAACCGGGCCGGCCGAGGCGATCGGCGAGGTGTTCACGTCGATCGACGGCACCAAGCTGCCGGTCCCCTCGCACTGGATCGACGGCCCGGGCGACATCGTCATCGAGGCGCGGCCGTGGTCCGAGGTCGCGGGCGGCTACGGGTTTGTCGGAAGGCTCGAGGCGCTGCGCGCCCGCGTGGCGGGCAGCGCCAACCTCGAGCGTTTCGACTACTGGCTCAACCAGTTCCGCGCGATGCGCCTCATCGCGCAGGTCGGCTGCGCGGCGGGCGAGCTCGACCGCGAGATGGCGGCGATTGAGGGTCTGGCGAGCCCGGACCTGCGGGCGGAGCGGGCGGGCTCGGTCGCGCTCCCGCTGCGCCTCAGGCTGGCGGAGCTGTGGACGCAGCTGCTGCGCACGGAGGTTGCGGGCGCCTCGACCTCTGGGGAGCTCGGCACCCTGGCCAACCTCGAGGAGCGGAGCAGGGTCCACCAGGCCCTCCTCACCCGGCACGACGCGCGGCTGGTGCAGCTCCTCGGCTTCGACCTCCCGATCGGAGCCACACCCGAGAGGGCCTACGCCGGTCCGCCGCGCCTCATCGTCCCCACCGTGCGCACATCGGCGGGACCCGGGGAGAGCCTCAGGGTCCGGGTTCTCGTGGCCGCCGCCTCCGACCCGACCTCGCTGGTGCTTTCATGGCGGCCCCTCGGCCCCGGCGCCTATGCGCGCGCGCCGCTGCGCCACGTGGGGCGGCGGGTCTACGAGGCGGCGCTTCCCGGCCTCGGCGCGTCGTCTCCCGCGATCGAATACCACATCGACGCCGAGGTCGCCGGCGCCTCCCTGCGCTGGCCGGCATCGGACCGGGGGCTCGACCAGACAGTCGTGCTTTCCGCGCGCGAGTGACGGGCGCCTCGCCCCCTTTGGCGCGGGGATTAAGCCCTTAATGCGGCGGCGGAATGTGCCGATGACAAAAGGCCATTCACCACTCGCAAATAACGCATTTCACGGCATATTCCGCCCGGGACACAGGCTTGCCATTCACCCCCAATGAATCCTGTCGTTGACATCCGCTTCGTGTACCTGCTCGGGGCGCTGCTGGGCATCCTGCTGATCGGGCTGATGGGTTTCGTCCATCTTAGGCTCGCGACGTACGGGGGCTTCCGCCTGTGGCTGGCATCGATCGCGTGCTACGCGATGGGCCTGACCCTGCTCTGGGCCAACAGCGTGCAGGGCAGCCCGCTGGCCGTGTTTCTTGGAAACCTGTTCTTTCTCGGCAACGCCGGCCTTGCGCTGCTCGGAACCAGCAGGTTCCTCGGCCGGCGCATCGGCGGCTGGATCACATGGGGCCCCCTGGCGGCGGGGTTGGCCGCGGCGTTCATCTTCTCGTGGGTCGACAATGACCGCACGGTCCGCGTCCTCGTCCTGTCCGCGTCCCTGGCCCTGATCCAGACCACCCACCTCGGCCTCATTCGCTACGCGCGGCTTGAGCCCACCATCGGGCGCACGGCAAGCTGCCTGACCTTCTTCCTCGGGGCCTACATCGCCTGGACGGCCGTAAGGATGGCCTTCATTCTTGTCCTCGAGGAACGAAGCTCGCCCTCGGCCAACGCGCTGTTCCAGGCGGCCACCTACGCGGTGGTCTGCGCCTGCAACATCGGCTTCGTGTTCTCCTATCTGGGCCTGACCTTCGCGCGCACGGAGGCCCGCCAGCTGCACCTTGTCCAGAGCCTCTCCGAGCTCAAGCGGGCGATTGACGAGCACGCCATAGCCGCCGTCACCGACCGGGAGGGCCGGATCATGGAGGTGAACCGCAGGTTCTGCGAGATCTCCAAGTACTCCCAGGCCGAGCTGGTCGGCCAGAACCACAGGCTCCTCAACTCGGGCACCCATCCCAGGGAGTTCTTCAAGGGCCTTTGGGCGGAGATCCTGGCGGGCAGGCCCTGGCACGGGGAGATCTGCAACCGGGCGAAGGACGGGGCGCTCTACTGGGTCTCCAGCACGATCGTCCCGATCCAGGCGCTGGACGGGCGTACGGAGCGGTTCATCTCGATCATGGCGGACATCACCGCGCGAAAGAAGGCGGAGGCCGCCCTCCGGGAGAGCGAGACGCGCTACCGCGTCCTCGTCGAGAGGTCGCCCGAGTCTGTCACGGTCCACCGCGACGGAACCATCATCTATGCGAACCCGGCGTCCGCCGGGATGTTCGGCGCCGCCTCCGCCCAGGACCTGGTGGGCCGGCGCCTCTTCGACCTCATCCACCCTGACTTCCACGCGCAGGCGCTCGCGAGGAGAAAGAACATATCCGAGCGCGGGATCGGCGGGCCGCTCGCGGAGATGCGCTACGTCGCGCTCGACGGAAGGATATTCGACGTGGAGACGCAGAGCGCGCCGATCCTGTTCGACGGGATCCCCGCCACGCAGATCACCGCGCACGACATCTCAGGCCTAAAGCGCGCGGCGGCGGAGCGGCAGGAGTTCGAGCGCAAGCTCCAAGAGACCCAGAAGCTGGAGAGCCTGGGCGTGCTGGCCGGCGGCATCGCGCACGACTTCAACAATATCCTCACGGGCATCCTCGGGAACGCCAGCCTCGCAAGCCTCGACCTCCCCGAAGGCTCGCCGGTCGAGGACAACCTGAAGTCCATCCGCGAGGGCGCACAGAGGGCGGCCGAGCTCTGCCGGCAGATGCTCGCCTACTCGGGCCGGGGGAGCTTCGTGGTCCACAACCTCTCGCTCAGCCGTCTCGTCGAGGAAACCGCGCACCTGCTGAAGATTTCCATCAGCAAGAAGTGCTCGCTGCGCTTCGACCTGTCCAGCGGGCTGCCGGCCATCGAGGCCGACGCGACCCAGATCCGGCAGGTGATCATGAACCTCGTGATCAACGCCTCCGAGGCGATCGGCGAGGCCGGAGGGGTGATCAGCCTGAGCACCGGGCTGGCGCAGGGCGAAGGCGGCGCCTCCCGCCAGGAGACCGCGGTCGTCGGCAAGGAGGCGCCGGGCTGCAGGTACGTCTTCATGGAGGTGTCGGACTCCGGCTGCGGGATGAGCCCAGAGACCCAGGCGAAGATCTTCGACCCTTTCTTTACCACGAAGTTCGCCGGACGCGGTCTCGGGCTCGCCGCCGTCCTGGGCATCGTCCGTGGGCACAAGGGCGTGCTCAAGCTCGCCTCCGAGCAGGGTCGCGGCACGACGTTTCGCCTCCTGTTCCCCTGCGCGGGCGGCGAGGCGGAAACGGCCGCCGTGGCCCACGAGCCCAAGGCGCAGTGGAAGGGCAAGGGATGCGTGCTTCTGGTGGATGACGAGGAGTCCGTCCGAAGGACCGCGGCGCACATGCTCGGGAAGATGGGCTTCGAGGTCGTGTCGGTCGCCGACGGGCTGGAGGCCGTGGAGGACTTTCGCGCCGATCCCGACCGCTTCGCGATGGTGATCATGGACCTGACGATGCCCCACATCAACGGCAACCAGGCGCTCTCCGAGTTGCGGGCCATCCGCCGAGACGTGCGTGTGGTGCTGATGAGCGGCTTCAACGTCCAGGAGGCGTTCCCGCAGCTTGCCGGGGACGAGAGGGCGGGGTTCCTGCCGAAGCCCTTCCTGTACGAGGACCTGAGCCGCGTCGTGCAGGCCGCGCTCTCGGGCGCCCCGGCGGCCGCGCGGGCCCAGGTGTAAATTCTGGCCACGGCGGCCGGCCTTGGGCATAAACCGGACGCGTAAAACGAGAACTTCAAGGCCCCTGCGGCACGCCCTGGCTCACCCACCTGGCTACCCGCCTCCGTCCGCCCCCGGGGACCGCGGGGCGTGCCGGGCGGGAGGTGCCCATGGACGGCCTTCGCGGCCTCTGCGCTCTGCTCGTGTTTTCCAGCCACCTCCTCCTTCCGCTGCGCGTGCTCGACCCGAGGTACGCCCCATCGGACGTGTTCAGCTGGCTCAACCTCGGGACGCCAGCGGTCCTGATGTTCTTCATCCTCTCAGGCTATGTGATCGGACTAACGATATCCGGCCCGCTCGATACCGGCGCCCTCCGGCGCTACGGCGCCCGCCGCGCCCTCCGCCTGGTGCCGATCGTCTTCATGGCCGTCGCGCTTTCCTGGCTCCTGCTCCCGCGCGTCGGCGGCCGGACGGTGCTCGGCAACCTTCTCTTTCTCCAGAACAATTTTCCCTACCCCGCGATAGGCTACCTCCCCCTCCTTCCGAACAATCCCAACCTCTGGAGCCTGCACTATGAGGCGGTGTATTACGCCGGTTTTGTCGCCGTGTGGTGGCTGGCGCCGCCCTTGTTCGTTCCGCTTCTCCTGCTGCTGGCCCTAGGCACGGCGTCCAGCCTCGGGTGCCCGGTCCCTCCCCTGCTGACGCGGTACGCCTGCGGCGGGCTCTTTTGGATGTGCGGGCTCTGCCTGGCGTGGCGGGCGCCGCCGCCGCAGGCCGCCGGTCCCCCGCGCTCCAACTGGCCGAGCGCCTTCCTGGCGGCCTACGCGATATGGGTCTTCTGTCCGCTGCGAATCTGGCTCCTGCGCCACAACATCATCGACGCCCAGTGGCCGTCGGCTCTCCTTCCCCACCGGCTCGATTTCCTCCCGGTGTGCCTCTGGGTCATCTCGGCGGTCAGCGGGCGGGGCGCCCCCTTTCGAAAGGGCCTCGCGCTGGTGTGCCTGGGGTGGGCATGCCTGGGACTGGTCTATTCTGCGCTCGGCGGCGCCTGGTCGGGGCAGCAGTGGCTGGCCGCCTCGGCTGTCGTCGGCGCGCTTGCCCTCTCGCGGTGGGACGCGTCGTGCGCGCTCCTTGCAAGGCTCTCGCCGCTCGGCGGAATCTCGTTTGCCATCTATGTCTTCGCCGGCCCGATCCAGCTGGGCCAGCGGGACCTTCTGCCGGGACTCTCCGGCTCGGAAGTCACCTTCTGCGTCCGCCTCGTGGCCGTCGTCGCCCTGACGCTCCTTGCGAGCTGGCTCGCCGAGCGACGATTTCAGCCCTGGCTCGCGTCCCGCTTCAGGATCCGATGACGGCCTTCCGGGGTTGCGGGCATCCGCCGGCTCCTGGCGCACGGAGGATCGCCTGCGGGCTTCCTTGAGCACCGCGGCAAGGAGCGGTCCGCTCCGCACGTGCAGGCCCTGGGCAGATCACCCAAAGGCCTCGAGCCCGCCTGGGCTCAGTTAGCCGGGCTCAAGGCGCGGCACTTCAGGGCTTCCGTCTCGGTTTGGAAGGTGTAACGGACCGCCTCGTAATTGCGCGCGATGCGCTCGATCACCCGGTCCGCGACCCTTCCCGAGGGGTAGAGGGCGACGACCTCGTCCATGCTCATCCTGAAAAAGATTGAATCGTCGACCGTCTGGAAGAGGAAACACCAGATTGATTCCGGCTCCGCGCCCTCCACCGTGACGACGACAAAGCCCTCCTTCATGAGGCGCCGCGTGTCGGCGATGGCTTGTTCGGCTGTGAAAGGGCCCATGTTCATGGGGGGGCGGGGATTGATTGGGTTGGGTTCGAGTGGAAGACCTGGCGTTGAGAAAGCTGAGAATATCCGGGCCGCAATTCCAAGAGGTGTTTCTACGTATTCCGAATGGCGGAGGCGGGTCACCGCTGCGGGAGGAGGCGGCCTACGTAATTCCACCAGTTTTAATTTCCCGCAGATTGGGTAATGGTTTCGGCAGACACAGCGAAACCCGCGGCACGACTCAAACGGCAACGCCCACAGAAAGGACAATAACAGATGAATCCCTACATCCTGATCACCCTTTTCGCCCCGTTCATCGCCGGAATCGGGATAGTGATTTATGGCCTGAGGCACGCCCCCGTCGGCTATGAAGATGCCTCCGGGTTCCATCTGGGCGCCGCGCCCGGCGAGCCTGCCCTGGTGTTGGCCTACTCCGGGCCCGAGCGTCGCCAGTCGGCGGCGCTCGAGGCGCCCGCAGCCCGTTCCAGATCGCAGCGCTACTCGGGACCCAGGCGCAGGCGCACGGACACGCTCTCCCACTTTCAAGTGTCGCACATGGGCGGCGGGGCGTAGCCCCCTCCCCTTGGGCTCCCCCGACCGCCACGGACGGGGAGGTACGGGTTCTGCGCGTGCAGCATTGCTCCGTCGGGTAGGGCAGGCCTTCGCGTCTCCTCGGCCAAACAGCGTCGGGATTCCTTACACAATTACACCTCGGCTCGGTTGAATTCGACGTGAATATTTCGTCGGCACGAAATTATGTTATATATTGATAAATAATTTCTTCTGTCATTTTAATTGAACGCGAATCTCTCAAATTACGGGTCCGTGGCACCGAACATGCATAACGTGTTTTCCAGTCGGGAGTATTTGCGTCCACCTTAAACATTAGGCGACAGACAACTAAAGAGAACATGCGCTTGAATCCACTACCCTCAATTCGCGGTGCAACAGCGGTCAACCTGGGCCTCATCATCCTTGCCCTGACCAGCACGTCCCGCGTAGCCCACGCCGATCCCATACCTTATGCGCCGATCGGGACCCCAAACCCGGTCACCTATACCTTCACGGCCACGGGAACGGGGCAGGTGGACGCGTATTTCGCAGGCTCAAGCGCCGCGTACACGGAGACCCTGGGGATGGAGGACAACGGCGTCCTTACCGGAGTCCCCTTCGGCCTCAACAACCAAACCTCGACTGTCGGAGAGGAGCTTGACCTGGGAAATGTCTCGGCGGGCGATATCCTGACCTTCGTCATCTACGTCCAGAATACCAACGGATACGTCTACTCGGACCCTTCGCTCAACGGTCCCTACGACACCAACGGCAGCGTCGGGCACAACCACGTATACTCCACCCCCTATACCGCCACTTCCCCGATTTTCCCCGGTATCCCCACGGGCACATACGTGGGCTTCGAGGACCTGCCATTCCCGGGTTCCGATTTCGACTACAATGACACGACCTTCGTGTTCACCAACGTTTCGGTGAACGCGCCCACCCCGGACGGCGGAATGACCCTCGCGCTGTTGGGAATGGGGCTAGTTGGCCTCGCCGGCATCCGCCGCCGCTTCGCGAGATAGGGACCCCTCTAAGGTCTACTGCGAGCCCGCCTCGAATGGGGCGGGCTTCTTAGTGTTCGGGCGAATTGAGGGCCTGCCCGTGGTACGTCGGAAACCCCGATGCCTTCGTCCGCAAACACTCGGACCGCGTGACTCCCCGAAGACATCCGCCTTGACGGCAACCGGAATCAAGATTCCAGGCCTTTTCGCCGCGAACCCCTTCCCCCCCTTCGCCGGGAGCTCATGAGCCGCAAGCCGGCCATTTCGTCCAGCCGGGCACGCCAACCCTCAGAATGGCTGGATGATGCACACAATCTGTCCACCATGACCCAGGCGCAGGGAACCTGGCG
>CAYNLL010000069.1:0-10886 GCA_964398015.1 uncultured Opitutaceae bacterium
ACATCCTGCGCAAGATGGTGCCCTCCATCTCGGGGATAGGTTCGGAGAACGCCAACATCGGCACCTCCACGAATTACGGCGGGGCGCAGATGTTCATCCACGGGCTCCCGGCTCTTGTGCTCATCAACGGACAGCGTGTGTCGACAAGCTCTGCCGAGGCGGTGGGCGCCAACTCATTCGTCGACCTAAACCTCATCCCTCCGGCCGCCATCCAGTCGATCGACGTCCTCGAGGACGGAGCCTCGGCCATCTACGGCTCCGACGCCCTGGGTGGTGTGATCAACATCATCCTCAAGAAGGACTACAACGGATGGGACGTGCGCACGCACTGGGGGGAGAGCCCCAACGCCGGGCACTACAATGAGCGCACGTTCTCCGTGGTGGGTGGTGTGTCGGACGGGAAGAACGCGATCACGGTGTCCGCTGAGTATTCTCAAAACCCCTACATCCTGTTCAGCCAGCGCCCGGACACGGCCACCTACGGCGCGAGCGTGAACATCCCCGGGGTCGTGGACATCTACAACCTGGTCCCTGGGGGAGTCGGCGGCAATCCCGTACCGGCCGGCGGCGGCGGCGGGGACGAGTTCTACATCCTCGCTCCCGGCGTCAACGCCCCCCCCGGGGGCGGGACCTACACGATGCAGCAGCTTGTGGCTATGGGGGTCTACATTGACCTCGGCAACGCGGAGGACCCCGTCAACGGCCCGGCGGTGTACCAGAAGGTGTATTCGCTGCTGAACCTCGCTGCTCACCAGACCCTTGCAGAGAGCCTCAAGCGAGAGAGCGGAACGCTCAATTTCGAGCACAAGTTCAACGATGTCCTCACGGCGACCGCCACGCTCCTGTACTCGAGGACCATCACCGAATCGACCCTGAACGCCCAGCCCCTAGCGCCCCAGATCGACAGCGCGACCGACCCTTGGCTCGACGCGAACCTGGACTTCGGGGTGGCCCCTCCCCCGCCGGGATCCCAATTCTTCTATTATACCGCCCCCACCAATCCGTTCTCCCTGAACTACCTTGAGGAGGGCGAGACCTACAGCACGGACACCAACGGGAATGGACCCTTCCCGAGCGGCAATGATGTCACGGCCCATAACAGGTTCATCAACTATCCGCGCATCTACCAGAACACCTCGACGCAGATCAATGCCGTCGGCCAGCTGGATGGGAAGATCGGGCACGATTACTCGTGGACGGCCTCAATCGACTACAGCCGCGGGGAGATCGAGTACGAGAACTACAACGTGATCAATGCCTCCGTCTTCCAGAACGAGCTCAACAACGGCACGCTCAATCCCTTTGCCATCACCCAAGCACCTGGCGTCCTGCCCGGCAATCTGCTCGGAACGGCCTACGTCGACGGAATCAACGACCTAACCACCGCGGAATTCATCTTCCGGGGTGCGCCGCTCGACCTGCCGGCAGGAAAACTGAGCCTTGCTCTCGGGGCCAGCTACTCCCGGGAGGTGATCGCCGCCATCGCGGATCAGAACTCCGAAACCAACGGGTGGATCGACGCCCCCTCCATCGAGCCGATCGACCAGCAGCGAAAATGGGTTTCATTCTTCGGGGAGGCCGAGGTGCCGATCTTCGGCGACAAGTTCGTTCTTCCGGGCGTCTATGTCATGAACCTGGACATCGCCTACAGGAACGACGACTACTACGGCGTCGGCGACTCACGGACTCCTAAGGTGTCCCTCAAATACGAGCCCATTGGGGACGACGTTGCGATCCGAGCGACAGCCGGAAAGTCGTTCCTTGCGCCCCCTCTCTACGACCTGTACGGCCCGACCAACACCGGGTCGTCGCAGTCCATCGCCTATACCCCCTTCCAGCAGTCCGTCCCCTTCACCAATGTCCAGTTCAACGCCCAGGGCGGATCGAATCCCAACCTGCAGCCCGCAACGGGAACGGATTGGACGGTGGGCTTTGTGCTGGATCCAAAGCTCGTGAAGGGCCTGGACATCGCCTTCGACTATTACGACTCGGTGACCCACAACTTCTTCGGTGTTCTTGCCCAGCAGACAATCATCCAGAGCGTCGAGGACCTCGGACCGGCCTCCCCGTACAACAGCCTGATTCGGTTCGGGTCCATCAACGGGCCGAGCCCCACGGGCCCCGGCCAGATCAGCAGCCACCCGGCGCATTCGGTCTACATCCTGGACAACGAGATCAACGTGGGCGCGACGGCGGTGAAGGGATGGGATGCCACGGTCGGCTACACGCTCCCGACGGCCTCGTTCGGCAAGTTCGACATGAAGGCCCAGATCACGTTCTACAACAGCTACCTGTTCCAGGCCGTGCCGTCTGAGAATTATTACCAGTACGCAGGGACGGCCACCGTGAACGAGGAGACGATCCCGCGCTACCGCACCTACGCGACACTGGATTGGAAATACCACCAATGGGAGTTCGTGACCAACAACACGTTCATCCCGTCCGTCGTGGACCTTGGAACCGGCGGCTCACAGGGCTCCGGCCAGCCCGGAGTATCAACGCTCCCGGCCCATGTGGGCTCCTACATTCAGGAGGACTTCGCCGCGTCGTACCACTTCGGCCAGGGGCACCTGCTCAGGGGTCTCACCCTCACGGCCGGAATCGACAACGCGTTCAACCGGAATATCCCGCCCGCCTATGACGCTTTCCCCGACACCTACGGTGACGTCGGGGAGTACAACGGCGCGATCGGGCGCATGTACTACATCGACTTCGACTACAGGTTCTGACCGGGCGTCCACCGTGCGCGCCTCGGCTTTCCCACCTTCCTCGGCGGCTGCTGGGGGGCATGGGCTGGCCGCGACGCGCCCGCGGTCGCCGATGCCAGGCGCCGGGCGGATCCTTCTTCCCGGCGTCGCTGGCCCTTACGGTCGGCTGAAGGAAAACGCCGCCGCATTTCCACCGCGTCTCCTTTTTACGAGATTTTCAGGGGGCTCAAATCTGCCATCGAGATCAGAGACCCATCCACCTGCGCCACCCCATGTCATTCAGGCATTTGCCGATCCGCGGCGCACCTGTCCACGGCAGTGTCCAATTCCTGCGCCGGAAAGGAGGAAACGGCGCCATGCACCCACTCGCCTGCCGTTCGCCGAAACCCGCCACGCGAACCGGGCTCCGTAGGATTCCTGCGCAAGGAGTGGAGACGCATCCCCGCTCTTCTTGTCCGTCGCCGGTGCGATAGGCCACGGCTTCAGCCCGAATTCTGTCGCCACGCGGCACGGGCCGGAGTGGCGGACTCCGGCTTTTTACTCCGCTGCCGGGCGCGCGTATTCATCTGTCCAGCAACTATAAGCCAATCTTAGCAGCCGAGTAGATGAACTCACCCCATGGCGATGCCGGCACAACGGTGAACCGTGGTGCGGCTGTTCGCATAGCCGTGCGCCCTCCCTTCACCGAGCGGAAATCCCCCGTGGAAATGGGGCTGTCGCTTTGAAGAAACTCCGGCGCACAGCGGCGGATATCGGCATGAAATCGCGCCCCATCACTGCGCCCTGTGCCAGAACTGCACACTGCTCCCGTCCGTCCAGCTGCCGATGTAAAGGTGTGACGGAACATTCTCCGACTAAAACCATGCTATAATGCGCGCCCGCCGTGCAACCCTCGCCTTCATCACCCGCTTACGCGGAACCTGACTTCTTCAGCGCCGAACGCATCGTGCGCGCGATGCTGACGCTCAGCCGCGATGATCCGTGGGACAATGGCGGGTCGTTCGTGTCGGGCTATCACGAGCGCGAGATCGCAAAGTACCGGCTGAATGAGCCGGAGGCACGGACGGCAGAATGGCGGGCGTGCGACTGCAGGGTCCAGCTGTGCGCGGCGGAACGGGAACTGCGGTCGGATTCGTTCCGTCTCGAGGAGGGGCTCAAGCCGTGGGCGCTCCTGGTCGGCACGATGGGGCCTGCTGCGCTTACCGATGACAATGAGTGCTCGCCGCTTCATTGGGCCGCCTCAGCCGGCACGTGCTACGCCTTGACCGAGAAGGCGCTGACCGCGGATGCCATGCTGCAGAGCAATTTGGCGAATGAGACGCCTTTTGAGCTGGCGGCCAGGAACCATTCGCTCGAGCAGATCGAGCCTGAGATCCTGACGGCGCTGGCGTGCTCGCGGAGCCGCGAGGGCCACACTCCGTTGCACCACGCGGCCCGGGGTGGCTACCTTATGCTCCTGCCGCCGATCATAAAGACCGACGAGCTGCTCGCGCTGGAGGATGCGGAGGGGTGCACGGTCTTCGAGCGGCACCGCCAGGCCGCGCGGGCGCAGGCGCGCGGGGCGAACAACGCGGCCTGAGCCTTGGTCGGCCGGGGCCCTTATCTCGGCGCCAGGCGCTCCAGGGCCTGCTGGGCGGCGGTGTTTCCCGGCTGCAGCCGAACGACCTCCCTGAGCTGAGCCACCGCCTCGTCGGTCCCCCCGGGCGTGTTGAGCAGCGCCGAGGCCAGGTTGTAATGGAGGGCGGGATCGTCAGGCCTCGCGCGCAGCGCCTCCCTGAACTGGGCGATCGCCTCGCCCGTGCGGCCGACGAGATTGAGCGCATTGCCGAGGTTGCAGCGCGCCTCCACGTAGTCGGGCTTGAGCCGCAGCGCCTCCTCGTAGTGCGCAATTGCTTCTCCCGAACGCCCAGGAACCCTCATGAGGCAGTAGCCGAGGTTTCCGTGCGCCTCCGCAAAGTCGGGTTTGAGCCGCAGCGCGGCTTCAAACTGCGCGATCGCCTCGTCCCGACCTCCGGGGGTCTCGATGAGGGCGCAGCCCATGGCGAAGTGGCCGTCGGCATAGTCGGGTTTGAGCCGCAGCGCCTCCTGATACTGGGAGATCGCCTCGCTCAGCCTGCCGGGGCTCGCCTGCAGCGCGCCGCCGAGCGCGAGGCGCTCCTCGGCAACGCGGGGCCTCAGGCGGACCGCCTCCTCGAAGTGGGCGATCGCCTCGTTGAGCCGGCCGGGCGTGCGCTCAAGGGCGAGCCCCAGGCAGTAGTGCGTCTTGGCATGGTCGGGCCTGAGGCGGAGCGTCTTCTCAAACTCGTCGATCGCCTCCGGCGTTCGGCCCGCGGCATAAAGGGCCTTCCCCAGGTTGAAGCGCGCCTCGACGTAGTCGGGCGCAAGGCGAATCGCGTCCCCGTACTGGGAGATGGCGTCGTCCAGCCGACCCGGGATCGCCTCGAGCGCGATCCCGAGATTGTTATGGGCCCGCTCGTTGTCCGGACGGGAGGCCACGGTCGCGCCCCAAAGGCTCTCGTCGGACCGGTAGACCTCGTTGCGCGTCCATGTGGCCGCAAGGAGGCAGGCGGCAAGGGCCATCCAGATGGGAGACGCCGCGCGGCCCAATCGCCTGTGGAGCGCCGTCACCACGAGGACGACCACGGGGACCAGCGGCAGGTACATCCGGTGCTCGGCCACCGGGTCCGTGGCCAAGGGGATGAAGCTCGAGCTCGGGGCGAGGAGAATGAAGAAGCTGGACCCTAGGAAGCCGATCGACGGACTCTTGAACAGGGCCCACACGGTAGCCGCCAGGAGTCCGGAGAGGACGAGTGCGCAGGGGAGGAACGCCAGGGAGAGCGGCGTCAGCGCCGTGCCGTAGTCGAAGACCAGCGGGTGCGGCCAGAAGCAGAGGCGAAGGTAATGGATGATCGCGGGCACCTGCGTCACCGCGTAGGCCCATGGCGACATTCCCGTGCCAAACCCGGAGGTCCCGTTGCGGCCGTGGGTCGAAAGAGCCAGCACCGCGACCGCGAGCCACGTTGCGGCGAGGCTGGCATAGACGCCCCGGCGCAGGCGCAGGGCCTGGCGGAAGCCGCCCGCCAGGAACGCCCGGTCGTAGAGGAGCATCACAAGCGGCGCCGTGGCCATCGTCTCCTTGGTGGCCATGCCGAGGAGGCAGGCCGCCACGCAGAGGGCATACCACGCGGCCCTCCGCGCACCCGGCGCCCCCGCCCCCCGGACGAGGCAATAGAGCGTGAGCAGGTAGAACATCCCCATCAGGGACTCCGCGCGCTGGATGGTGAAGGTCACCGACTCCGTCAGCAGCGGATGCAGGGACCAGAGGAGCGCGCACGCCAGCGCGACCGGGTAGGCCGCAGGCGTCCTCGGCTCAAGCGTGCGGCGAATGACCCCGAAGAGCGCCAGGCCTCCGCACGCAAGGAAGGCCAGGTTGGCCGCATGGTAGCTCCACGGCGAGAGGCCGCTCACGGCATAGTTGATCGCCAGCGAGAGATTCAGGAGGGGCCGCCCCACCGAGGTGGAGCCCGTCGGGGGCCAGAGCCCGGTGGCCAGGTGCCGGAGGGACGCGTTGTTCGCAATCGACGGGATGTCGTCGAAGACGAACGGCGCGGCAAAGATCCGGCAGTACGCGGCGAACACCGCGGCGACCAGCAGGGCTCCACCGGCAGGCACGGCCCATCGCGTGCGCGGGCGTTCCGCTGGCGGACCGTCAGTCCTCGTTGTCACAGGCCATCGACGCTTGGGCGTTTCAAGCAAGATTCAAGATAATCCGTCCTGCCGAAAGCACCTCGTATTCAACAGGGTAGAGCATGCGCCGACACGCTGACCCCGACGCCGCGCTCACGAGACGGCGCTATCGCCGTGCAGAAGAAGGCTGTAGACCTTCTCGATCAACGCGGTGGGCGAAAAGGGCTTTCCAAGGACTGCGCCGGGATGGATGAGGCTCTTGAAGATGGATTCCACCCCAGGCAGGCTCCCGGAAATCAGGATGCAGGGCGGCTCGACCGAGATCTCCCGGATGCGCTCGATCAGCTCCACGCCAGTCAGTTTGGGCAGCTCGTTGTCGGTGATCACCAGGTCGTAGTCCCTGCGGCAGAGCGCATCCCAGCCCTCCTCGCCGTCCCTGGCCACATCCGCGCGAAATCCAGCCCGGGTCACGGTCCTGGCGATCATTTCACATGCGGACGCGTCGTCGTTCACAATCAGGATCTTCTTCGCAGGCAGCGGCCCGATCAGGTCGGCGACCGGCCCTGGGATTGCTTCGGAACTCGCCGATAACAACGGGATGTCGGCGTTGACCTGGGGATCGGCGCCGGAATTCAGCTGCGGTGAGTTTGCCACGGTGGAGGAAAAGGGAGTCGGATCTCCTTTCCCAAAATTACCTCGGCAGGAGGCCGCGCGATATGGGGTGAAACCCTCCCCCGCAGGCACAGCCTCGGCGTGTCGCACCCGCACCCGCCGGAACCGATGCCCTGCCCCGCACGCGCCCGCCGGGCAGCCTCTCGCGGAGCCCCAGCCGCCCGCTACGGGCCAGTCCTCGGCGCCATGTCCTCCGCGTCCTGTTTCAGCAGGTCCTCGGGCCGCTTTACGCCGCCCCCCAGGGGCGCGGGATTGGGAATCCCGGGCCCCGCGTTTGCGGCGGGCACCCTGGCCTTCTCGCCCGTTGGACGAAGTGCCAACTCCTCCGTCTGGCTCCACTGCGACCTGTCCCATCCGCCCCCAAGGTTGCTCACCAGGAGAAGCGTCGAGGTGACCTGGCGCAGCTGGACCTGCAGCTCCGCAAGCCGGTTCTGCAGGAATGCGTTCTGCGCCGTGATGACGTTCACGTAGCTATCCAGCCCGTTCTGGTAGCGGACGACCGAGAGCTGGACCTCGCGCTGGGCGGCCACCGCCGCCTTGTGCTGCTGCGTGACCTCCCTCGAGAGGATGCGAAGGCTCGCGAGGTTGTCCTCGACGGACTGAAAGGCGGCCAGCACGGTCTGGCGGTAGTTCGCGACGGTGGCGTCGTACTCCGCGCGGGCCTGCGCGTTCTGCGCATTGCGCAGCCCGCCGTCGAACAAGGCCTGCGCCACCGACGGCCCGACCGACCAGATGCGGTTCGGCCAGTCCAGCAGCTGCGAGAGGCTCGTGGACTCGAATCCCGCGTAGGCGTTGAGGGTCAGGTTCGGGAAATAGGCGGCGCGCGCCATGCCGATGCCGGCGTTGGCGGCGGCGACCTGGCGCTCGGCCGCCGCGATGTCCGGCCTGCGCTCAAGCAGCTCCGCCGGGAGACCGACGGGAATCGTGGGCAGCGCTGCGTTGAAGGGGGCCACGGGGATGGAGAACCGCGACGGCGGGACCCCGATGAGGACCGCGATGGCGTGCTCGTACTGCGCCCGAGCGATGCCCAGGTCGGTCGCCTGGGCCTCCGCGCTGGCGAGCTGAGTGTCCGCCTCCGCCATGTCCTCCTCCGACGCCAGGCCGTTGTTGTAGAGCGTCGCGACGAGGTGCAGGCTCGCCTCGTAGTCGGTCAGCGTCGTGTCGAGGATGCGCCTCTGCTCGTCCGTGGCCCTGAGCCCGTAGTAGGCCTGGGCCAGCGCGCTCTGCGTGCTGAGGATCGCGGCCTCCACATTCGCGGCGCTCGCCTCCGCGTTGAATGCGCTCTGCGCGACCGCGTTGCGCACGCTGCCCCACAGGTCGACCTCGTAGGAGGCCTCCACGGGCAGCGTGAAGTAGGTCCGGGGACCGGTCCCCCCGCCGCCGCCGGGGTTGGGGGTCGAAGACGGCCCGGCGGAGGTCGCGCTCGAGGAGCCTCCCGAGGCGGTGGCCGCGCTCGAGCGCGAGCGGACGACCGACGGCGACAGGCCGAGCGTGGGAAAGAGGCTCGACTGCGCCTCCGAGACGAGGGCATGCGCCGCCCGGTAGTTGGCCTCCGCAGCGGCCACGGTCTGGTTGGAGATGCTGACGCGCTCCTCGAGCGCGCTGAGCTCCGGATCATGGTAGAGCTCCCACCAGTTTCCGCGCAGGACGGCGTCGCTCGGCTCGGCCACCTTCCATCCTTGGGCGTCGGCCGGCGTGTTGGCCACCGCCTCCTTGAAGGTCCCGGACGATTCCGTCGGCGGCCGCTCGTAATGGGGGGCCAGGTTGCAGCCGGCGAGCGCCACGGCGGCGCCGAGGCCTATGAGCAGCGTGTTTTTCCGTTTCAGAGTCATGAGAGTGCGGGTCGGGGGACCGCCGCCGGGGCGCCCGCGGTCCGTGCGAACCCGAGCCGCCCGACCCAGTTGTTGAGCCGGTCCATGTAGAGGTAGATCACCGGCGTCGTGTAGAGGGTGAGCGCCTGGCTCACCATCAGCCCGCCGACGATGGCAATGCCGAGGGGTCGCCGCAGCTCGGACCCCATCCCGGAGCCCAGGGCGAGCGGGAGGCCGCCCAGCAGCGCCGCCATCGTCGTCATCATGATCGGGCGGAACCGCAGGAGGCAGGCCTGGAACACGGCGTCCTTCGGGCCCTTGCCCTCGCGCCGCTCCACCGCGAGCGCAAAGTCGATCATCATGATCGCGTTCTTCTTCACGATGCCTATCAGCAGAATCACCCCGATCAGGGCGATGACGCTGAGCGAGGTGTTGGTGGCCAGCAGGGCCAGGAGGGCTCCCACCCCAGCCGAGGGCAGGGTCGACAGGATCGTGATCGGGTGAATGTAGCTCTCGTAGAGGATGCCCAGGACGACGTAGACGGCGGCGATCGCGGCCGCGATGAGAAGCGGCTCGTTCGCGAGCGAGGCGTTGAAGGCCTGGGCGGTCCCGCTGTATGACCCCGTGATCGTCGAGGGCACGCCCGCCCTCTGCTCCGCCCTGTTGATGAGGTCCACGGCCTCGCCCAGCGCCACTCCGGGCGCCAGGTTGAAGGAGATGGTCACGGACGGGAAGACGCCCGAGTGATTGACGGCGAGCGGCGCCGTCTCGGCCCGGAAATGGGTGAACGCGGCAAGGGGCACCACCCCTCCCCCCGCCGAGGACACGTAGACGTCCCTGAGCGCTCCGGGGTTCTGCCAGAAGGAGGGATCGACCTCCATGACGTCGAAATACTGGTTGATCGGCGTGTAGGTGGTGGCGATCTCGCGCTCCCCAAAGGCGTCGTAGAGGATGTTGTCGATCGCCTGGGGGGTGATGCCCAGGCGGGCCGCCGTCGGCCGGTCGATCTCAAGGTTCGCGGCCAGCCCGTTGTTCTGGGCGTCGCTCGTGACGTCGGTCAGCTGGTGAATCCCCCTCATCGTATGGAGCAGCTTCGGTCCCCACGCGTTCAGCTCCACCAGGTTGTCGCTCTGGATCGTGTACTGGTACTGCGCCGCGCTTTGACGTCCGCCGATCCTCACGTCCTGGATCGCCTGCAGGACGAGGGTCGCCCCGGGAACGACGGCCAGCTTGGGGCGCAGCCTGTTGATGATCTGGTCGGCCGTCGCCTTGCGCTCGTTGACCGGCTTAAGCGCGATGAAGACGCGTCCCGTGTTGGTGGTCGTCCCTCCCCCTCCCCCGGAGAAGCAGAGCACGGTGTTGACCGCGCGGTCCTTTTTCACGATCGCAACCAGGTCCTGGATCTTCCTGCTCATCGATTGGAAGGACGTGTCCTGGTCCGCTATGATGCTCCCGTTGATCCGTCCGGTGTCCTGCTGGGGGAAGAAGTCCTTCGGGATCACCTTGAACAGGAAAATGTTGAGGCCCAGCGTCCCGATGGCCACGAACAGGAAGAGCAGGGAATGGTTGAGAACCCAGCCGAGGCTCCTCCCGTACGCGCTCAGGATCCACTTGAACCCCCTCTCGCTGGCGAGGTAGAGCCTGCCGTGCACCTCGTCGATGCGCAGGAGCCGCGAGCACATCATCGGGGTCGCGGTCAGGGAAACGGCCAGCGACACGAGGATCGTGACGGAGAGGACGACCGCAAACTCACGGAAAAGGCGCCCGATGATGCCGCCCATCAGCAGGATCGGGATGAACACGGCCACGAGGGAGATGCTCATCGAGACCACGGTGGAGCCGATCTCCGCGGCTCCCGTGAGCGCGGCCTCCATCGCGGGCATCCCCTTCTCCAGGTAGCGGGTGATGTTCTCCAGGACGACAATGGCGTCATCCACGACGAATCCCGTGGAGATCGTCAGCGCCATGAGCGAGAGGTTGTCCACGCTGTAGCCGAACAGGTACATGA
>CAYNLL010000070.1:0-10763 GCA_964398015.1 uncultured Opitutaceae bacterium
CATCTGCGTGAACTGCGGCGACGCCTGGGCGCGGATGGGGAGGGCGAGAAGGGCGGCCAAGGCTAGGGCTGATGCGGTTCCGGCAATTCTCATAGGGGTCCTGTGCTGGGCCTGGGGTGCATGGGGTCCGTCAGGCAGGGAAAGTCACATCCCTTGACCTTGAATACAAATGCTTTCGCGCCGCCCTGCGCCGCCGTCAGATTCCCAGCGACTTGATGTAGGCGACGCTCAGCGGGATGTTCTCCATCGGCGTGTTCGACTCGTCCTCGATGAAATACCACTGCACGCCGACGGCCTGCGCCTCCTTGAGCACCGACGGCCAGTCGACCTGCCCCGAGCCCACGGGCACGTCGTCCGTCCCGGGCGCGTGGCCCGTGTAGAGGCCCGTGGGCGCCCCCTTGCGGATGTCCTTCACGTGCATCATCCGCCAGCGGTCCGGGTACTTTGCCAGAAGCTTCGTCGGGTCCTGCCCGCCGTGCGTCACCCAGAACACGTCCATCTCGAAGTTCACGAGGGCCGGGTCCGTCGCCTTGACCAGGGCGTCGAAGAGGTTGCCGCCGCCCGGCAGCGGGCGGAACTCATAGCCGTGGGGATGGTAGACGAAGGTGATCCCCGCGGCCTTGAACGCGGCGCCCCAGCTGTTGAAGTCCGCGGCGGCCTGGACCTCCTCCGCGGCCGTGAACCCCTCGTCGTCCTTGTGCGGGATCCACGCCACCATCACGTACTTCACGCCGAGGCTCTTGGCCGTCGCCACCGCCCCGGCGATGTCCTTGGCCAGGCCCTCGTAGCCGAAGCCCGCGCTGATCATCGTCAGGCCGCGCGACGCCAGCTCGGCGTTGTAGGCGTCCGCCGTCACGCCCTTCGGCGGCGGGCCGGCCTCGATGTACGCGAAGCCGAACGCCTTGGTCTGGTCGAGGGCGGGGCGCCAGCCCTGCTCCTTGAGCATGGTGCGCAGGCTGTACATTTGGAGGCCGAGGTGGTCGGCGACGGTCGAGGCCGAGGCCGTGGCCGTGGCGGCCGTGAGGAGGGCGAGCAGCAGGGCTTTCATGGGGTGTCCGGCAAAGGGAAACCCGCGCCGCCGCTTTGACAACCGAATTGCTCCTATTGTTTGTCCCACCATTCCTTGAAGGAATGCACGGCCGCGTGGAACTGGCCTGGGAGGTCGTGCGCGGTCTGCTGCACCCATACCGGGTGCCGGGCGACCAGCCACACGAGGAAGAAGACGACGGCCACCCACACGAGCGCGTTCCACATGTGGACGATGGGGTTGGGGTAGAACGCAGGATGGCCCCCGTAGTAGACCGTGTGGCGCATCGCGCGCAGGGGCCATTTGATCATCTGGAACGCGACGAACAGGAGGATCAGCCCGAGCCAGAGCGGGATGTTGGGCGGAAGCGAGATCCCGGCGACCGCGCCGTGGGTGATGAGCGAGAACGCAGCGCCCAGGAAGAGCAGCGTGAGGACGAAGCTCAGGATGGCCAGGATGGGGAACACGACCCACGCCCCGAGCCCGAGGTCGGGGTGGGGGGCCCAGTTCACGCGCCAGTTGACCGCCCACTGCCGGGCGTTCTGCCGCCATTCCCGGCGCATGTCCTGCCTCCAGCCGCGCATCTCCTGCTTGAACTTCCTTCTCCATTCCCGGTAGGCCCTGCGGTCGCCGAAGGTTTTCATCCCCTCGTAGTAGCCCTCCTTTGCGCGCCGGATGAAGTCCTGCGCCGTCGGAGGGGGGCCCGAGGCCGAGGCCCTCTCCTCCGGCGTGTTGGCGTACGGGATCACGACCGCCATCACCAGATAGAGCAGGATGCCGAAGCCGTAGAAGAAGCACAGGAACAGCACCGCGAGCCTCACGATGATCACGTCGATGTCGAGGTGCGTCGCCAGGCCGTTGCAGACGCCGAACAGCATCGAGCCGTCGCGGATCTTGTAGAGGCGCCGGCGGCCCCGGTCGGGCTCTCCCTGGGGGGCCGCGGCCTCGGCGGCTCCCTTCGGCGCCGCAGCCGGGCCCGGAGCGGCGCCTGCCGCGGCGCCCTCGGAGGCGTCCTCGACGGGACCCATTTCCGCGATCACGGCCTCCACCTCGCGGGTGAGGACCACCGACTTGTTCACGCTCAGCAGCGCGCGGAACTTCTCGGCGATCGCCTGCTCGATGTCGGCGATGATCTCGTCGCGGTCGGGATTGCCCCCGAGGCGGCCCGATGCCGTATCCAGGTACGCGCGCAGCGCGTCGAATCCGCTCTCCTCGAGCTGGTAGGCGGTTCCATTGAGGTTGATGATGATGACTTTGTTCATGGGGGTCCTTCAGTTCACGGCGCCGGCTTCTGCCCTAGGTTCTTCACGGTTGTGCTGATCTTCTGCCAATAGTCGGAGGTTTCCCTGAGCTGATCGCGGCCCTTGGCCGTCAGCTTGTAGTACTTCCTGGGGGGCCCGGCCTCGGACTCCTTCCACTCGTAGTCGAGGAGCTCCTCCCTGCGCATCTTGCTCAGGAGCGGGTAGAGCGTCCCCTCCTGCGTCGCGAATTCCGTTCCGCCGAGCTCGTTGAGGATGTCCGCGGCGTAGACCTTGTCCGCCGCGATGATCTTCAGCGCGAGGAACTCGAGGAGTCCTTTCCGGATGGGGGTGAATTTCTCGTTGATGCTCGACATGAGTGGGAGGCCAAGCTACCTTGTTGTATAAAGGTAGTGGGGACAAACAAGGCTGCCGTCAAGCGGGAAAATCGCGCGGCCGCCAAAAAGGGCGGGGGGGCCCCCTGCGCCGCCCCGACGAAGATGATCGCCGTCGGCGATCCCGCGCCGCAATGCTCCCCGGAACCGGGCCGCCACATGGACTCCACGGAAACCCCCCAGGACGCAGGCGGCTGGCTCATCCGAGCGGGCCGGCGGATGCGCGTCTCCTGGCCCACCAAGATGCTGGGGACGATGGCCATCATGTCGGCGTTCTTCGTCGTCTATTTCCAGCTGCTCAACCACCCGCTCCACCCGCTGACGACGGTCCCGCGGATCTTCGTCGACCGCCTGATCGGCTTCTGCCCGTGGGCGCTGCCGCTCTACGTGTCGCTCTGGGTCTATGTTCCGCTTGCGCCCGCGCTGATCGTCGACCGCCGCGAGCTCATCTCGTACGGGTTCGCCACGGTCGCCTTGAGCGCCGCGGGCTTCGCGGTCTTCCTCGTCTGGCCGACGACGGTGCCGAGGCCCGACGTCGACTGGGCGGCGCACCCCTCCTTCGCCTACCTCAAGTCGGTGGACGCCTCCGGCAACGCGTTCCCTTCGCTCCACGTCGCCTTCGCCGTCTTCACGGCGGTCTGGTTCGGCAGGCTCCTGCGCGAGCTGGGGGCGGGGCCGGTGGGGCGCGCCCTCAACTGGCTCTGGTGCGCGGGCATCGTCTATTCGACGATGGCGATCCGCCAGCATGTGGCGCTCGACGCGCTCTCCGGCGCGGCCCTCGGCGCGGCCTTCGCGGCCCTGCACTTGCGCACGCTTACCGTCTTGCGCGTCCGGGGGGCTAAGCGATAGAACATGGGCGATCCAGCCCATGCACGTCACCACCACGTTCGACATCCAGGGTTTCGAGGTAGCCGAGTACAAGGGGCTGGTGCGGGGGATCGTCGTGCGCTCTCCGACGATAGCCCAGGGCATCCTCGGCGGCCTCAAGAACATCATCGGAGGCCAGATCGGCGCCTACACCGAGATGTGCGAGCAGACCCGCGAGCAGGCCTACGAGGTGATGATCGCTCACGCCGAGGCGCTCGGGGCCGACGCCATCCTCGGCACGCGCTATGATGCCTCGTCGGTGGAGCCTCGCGGCGGCGCGGTGGAGGTCCTGTGCTATGGCACAGCCGTGGTCCTGAGGAAGAAGCAGTGAACGCCCGCCGGAAAGGGGGGCTAGACATCCCTTCCGCCACCGGGGCCCAACCCCATCACAGGAGCTTTTCGGGCAGCCCCGGGAAGCCCTCCGTCCCGCACGGGGGGCATTAGGGGGCATCCATGGACCCGGGACCCCTGCTCTGCGCCGCCGCCTTGGGACTAGGCGTCTCGGTCGTGGTTGGGTACTATGCCCCGCGGCTCTGGCTGGCTGCGACGGTGGCCGGCTCCGCGGCGGGGATGGCCGCGGGATGCCTGTCCCTGGCCGCCGGCGGCGCCTGGGAATGGCGCAGCGGATTTCCAATCGGCGGGGTTCCCCTGCACCTTCGTCTCGACGCGCTTTCCGGGCTCTTCCTGGTCCTTCTGGGCGCGGTGGCCGCCGCCGGCGCCGTCTACGGGCGCGCCTACTGGCCCGACCGGGTCCACCCGCAGTCGGCGCGGTCCGGCCGCCTCTGGTGGAGCGGGATCGTGTCGAGCCTGGGTCTCGTGCTCCTGGCCGCCGACGGGCTGCATTTCCTCATCGCGTGGGAGCTGTTTGCGATCAGCAGCTACTTTCTGATCACGCTCGACCGCCAGAGCCCGCAGGCGAGGGCGGCGGGCTGGCTCTACCTCTCGGCCTCGCACGCCTCCGCGCTCTGTCTCTTCGTCTTCTTTGGCGTGCTGGCTTCGCGCACCGGCAGCTGGGAGCTCGGCCCGATGCGCGACCGTCCGGAGCTGGCGCCACTGTTCTGGCTGGCGCTTTTCGCGTTCGGCATCAAGGCGGGGATGTTTCCCCTGCACGTGTGGCTGCCCTCCGCGCACGCCAGCGCTCCGAGCCACGTCTCCGCGATCATGTCGGGCGTGAGCATCAAGGTGGGGGTCTACGGCCTCCTGCGCTTCAGCGGCTGGCTGCCCGTGCCCGCCGCGGCGGGCTGGCTTTTGGCCGCGTTGGGCGTGGCGAGCGCAGTCCTCGGCGTCGCCTTTGCCCTCGGCCAGCACGACCTCAAGCGCCTGCTGGCCTACCACAGCGTGGAGAACATCGGGATCATCCTGATCGGGGTCGGCTTCGCCCTCCTCGCGGTGCAGGACGGCAATGCCGCCTGGGGGCAGCTGGCCCTGGCCGGCGCGCTCCTGCACGTGTGGAATCACGGGTTGTTCAAGTCGCTGCTCTTCCTGGGGGCCGGGTCGGTGCTCCACGCCACGGGCGAGCGCGAGATGAGCCGGCTGGGGGGGCTGTGGCGCGCGATGCCCTGGACGGCCGGGCTGTTCGCACTGGGCGCCGTCGCGATCTCGGGGCTCCCGCCGCTCAACGGCTTCGTGAGCGAGTGGCTGGTCTACATCGGGCTCTTCGACGCGGTCGGCGCCCGGGGGCCGGCCACGTTCGCGGCCGTCGCCGCGGCGATCCTGCTGGCCATGACGGGCGCGATGGCGCTCGCCTGCTTCATCAAGGTGTGCGGGGTGGTCTTTCTCGGGGCCCCGCGCAGCGCGGCGGCGGCCGGCGCCCGCGAATGCGGGCCCCTGATGCGCGGGCCGATGGTCGCGCTTGCGTGCGGGTGCGCGGCCATCGGCCTGGCCCCCGTCCTGTTCTGGCCGGCCCTGGCGCGCGCCGCGGAGGCGTGGAATCCGGCGTGGGGCCCGCTGGAGCTGCCCGGGTCCCTGCCCGCGATTGGGGCGTCGAACCTCGCCCTCTGCCTTGTCGCCGCCGCGGCGGCGGCCTTGCTGTGGCGCCGCGCGGGCCGCGGCGGGCTTCGCCTCGCGCCCACCTGGGACTGCGGCTATGCCGCGCCGACCGCGCGCATGCAGTACACGTCGGGCTCGTTTGCCAGCACGATCACCGGGTGGTTTGCCTGGATTCTGGATCCCCGCGTCCGCAGGGACTGCCCCGAGGAGGACCCCGACCAGGCGTTCCCGTCGTACGCGAGCCTCGAGGAGCACACGCCCGAGACCGTGCTCGAGCGCGTGGTCGAGCCGGCGGGGGCGGTGGCGATGCACCTGGCCGGCGCGGCGCGCCGGCTCCAGCATGGGCGGCTGCAGGCGTACCTGTTCTACGTCGTGGTCGGCGTCGCGGCGCTGGCCGCCCTGGCTTTCTCAGGGGGCGGGCGATGAGCGCCGGCGCAAATCCCGCTTAAGCGCAGCTCCCCAACCGCCATGTACCTGAATCAAATCCAAATCGCAGAGTCCTTCGGGGTCGCCGAGAAAGTCATTGAGGACTGGGTGCGAAACGAGGGCCTCCCCCACACCCTGGACCGGGGCCGGTTTCTCTTCGACCGCGTGCAGGTGGCGGACTGGGCGGCGGCGCGCGGCCTCGCGGCGCAGTCCGGCTTCCTCGCCCCGCAGACGCCGTCCTTCTCGACCGCACTGCGCCTCGAGCCGCTCCTGCGCGCCGGCGGGATCTGGCGCGACGTGCCGGCGGACGCTGTGCTCGACGTGTTCGAGGAGGTCGTCCACCGCCTTCCGGGGGCACCGGCGCCGGTCCAGAGGGTCCTTGTCCAGCGCCTCAGGGCGAAGGACGGGGTCAATTTCGCTCCGATTGGCCAGGGGCTCGGCGTGCCGCACCTGAGCGCGCGCGTCGCGCTCGGGCGCGACAGCGGCTCGCTGGCCCTTCTCTTTCTGCGCGGCCCGCTCGCGCTCGCACAGGCGGCGCCCGACGGCGTCCCGGTGACGCGGCTTTTCTTCTTCATCGCGCCGTCGCCGCGCGCCCACCTGGACATGCTCGGGCGGATCTGCCGGTCCCTGGACCACGGTCCGCTGCGCGACGCCGTCGTGCGCGGCGACGGCGACGAGGGGATTCTGGGAAGCCTGGCGGCGATGGATGCGTCGGCGGCCGGCGGGGGAGGGAAGGCGTGACGACGGGAGGCCTACTTCTCGCCGCGGCGCTCTGCGCCGCCGCCGGCATGCTCCTCGGCCCGCGCCTGGCACGCCTGTGGCTCGCGCTGACGCTCGTCTGCGCGGCCGCGGCCCTGAGCGCCGCGATCGGCGTGCTCGTTTCGGGCGCGCCCTGGGAATGGAGGAGCGCGTTCGCTGTCGGCGGCGAGGCGCTGCACCTGCGACTGGACGCGATCAGCGCGATTTTCCTGGCGCTCTTGGGCGTCGTGGGCGGAGCCGGGGCCGTCTATTCTCGGGGCTACTGGACGGACGAGCTCCACGCGGGGTCGGCACCGCGGGGACGCCTGTGGTGGGACGGCATGCTGCTCAGCATGGGGCTGGTGCTGCTCTCGTCCAACGGCCTGCACTTCCTCATTGCCTGGGAGTTGTTTGCGTTCTGCAGCTACTTCCTCATCTCGCTCGACCGGGAGCGCGCCGAGGCGCGCGCGGCCGGCTGGCTCTTCCTCGCGGCCTCGCACGCGGGCACCCTTTGCCTCTTCGCGTTCTTCGCGCTGCTGGCGGCGAGGAGCGGGGGCTGGGACCTCGGGCCCATGGCGGACCGCGCGGAGCTGGCGCCGCTCTTCTGGCTGGCGCTCCTCGGCTTTGGCGTGAAGGCAGGCCTTTTCCCGATGCACGTCTGGCTTCCGTCGGCGCACGCCAGCTCCCCGAGCCACGTCTCGGCGCTGATGTCGGGCATGGCCATCAACCTCGGTGTCTACGGGATCGTGCGCTTCAGCGGCTGGCTGCCCGTGCCGGCGTCGGCCGGCTGGGTTCTGATGGGCGCGGGCGGCGCCGGCGCCGTGCTGGGCATCGCGTTCGCGCTCGCGCAGAACGACCTCAAGCGCCTGCTGGCCTACTGCTCGGTCGAGAACATTGGGATCGTCTTCGTCGGCGTCGGGGGGGCCCTCCTCGGCGCCTCCCACGGCGACGCGCCCTGGGGCCGCCTGCTGATGGCGGGCGCGCTGCTGCACGTGTGGAACCACGGCCTCTACAAGTCGCTCCTCTTCTTTTGCGCCGGCTCCGTGCTTCACGCGACAGGGACCCGCGAGATGAGCCGGCTCGGCGGCCTGTGGCGGTCCATGCCCTGGACCGCCGGGATGTTCACCTTCGGCTCCGCGGCGATTTCCGGCCTGCCTCCGCTCAACGGCTTTGTGAGCGAGTGGATGATCTACCTGGGGCTGTTCGGGGCGGCCACGAGCCGCTCGGCCCAGGGATGGGCGGCCGTCCCCGCCGCCGTGGCGCTGGCGGGCGCGGGCGCCCTCGCCCTTGCGAGCTTCGTGAAGGCGGGCGCCATCGTCTTCCTCGGCGCGCCGCGCACCGAGGCGGCGACGCAGGCTCACGAGAGCGGGAGCCTGATGCTGGGGCCGATGCTCCTGATGGCCGGCGCCTGCATGGTGGTCGCGCTGGCGCCGGCCGCCTTCTGGCCCGCGGCGGCCCGGGCCGCGAGCGCGTGGCATCCGGCCTGGGCGGTGGAGCCCCCCCCGGTTCCCCTGGCGCTGCTCGGCGCCGCGAACGTGGCGCTCTGCGCTCTCCTTGCCGCCGCGTGCGCGGCGCTGGGGTGGAAGGCGCGCGCGAATGGCGTGAGGCGCGCCCCTACCTGGGACTGCGGCTACGCGGCGCCGACGGCGCGCATGCAGTACACGGGCGGATCGTTCGGGCGGACGGCGTCGGACTGGTTTTCCTGGATCCTGCGCCCCGTGCGCGCCCTGCGCCGCCCCCACGGGGCGTTCCCCTTGCGCGCCGCCCTGGTCGAGCACGTCCCGGAGACCGTCCTCGAGCGGGTCGTAGGGCCGGCGGCGGACGCCATCATGAGCCTCTCCCTCGGGGCCCGAAGGCTGCAGCACGGCCGCCTGCAGTTCTACATCGTGTATCTGGTCGGCGGCCTCACCGCACTGGCGATGCTCGTGCTCCTCGGATGAACGTTGTGGCACACCTCATGGAACTCCTCCTGCGCCTGGCGGCCTGGGCGCTCGTGGCGCCGCTGCTGCCGGGCGTCATCAACCGGATCAAGGCGTGGGTGGCGGGGCGCAGGGGCCCCCCGTTGCTGCAGCTGTATTTCGACCTCGCGCGCCTCTGGCGGAAAAGCGTCGTCATGAGCACCCTGGCCTCCCCCGGCTTCATCGCCGGTCCTGCCGTGGCGTGGGTGGCCGTCGCCGGCGCGGCGCTGCTCATGCCGCTCGGCCCTGCGGGGGGAGCGCTGAGTTTCAAGGGGGACGTCCTGCTCCTTGTCTACCTCCTGGCGCTGGCCCGGTTCTGCATCGCCTGGGCCGCGCTCGAGACGGGCTCCGCCTTCGAGGGCATGGGCGCGGCCCGCGAGGTCAGCTACGGCGTGCTGGCCGAGGCGGCCCTGATCGCGGCGGTGCTCTCTCTGAGCGTCCAGTCCGGGAGCGTCACGCTGGACGCGATGCTGGCCCCCTCGGCCGGGCCCGGCGCCGCCCTGCTGGCGGTGGGCCTGTTCGCCGTGCTCCTCGCGGAGAACTGCCGCGTGCCCTTCGACGACCCCAACACGCACCTGGAGCTCACCATGGTCCACGAGGCGATGGTGCTCGACCACAGCGGCCCGCCGCTCGCCGTGATCCTGCATGGCGCGTCCATGAAGCTGCTCCTGTTCGCGGTGCTGCTGAGCGAAGCCGCGCTTCCCATCGGAAGGCTGGCCCCGCCCGCCGCGGCCGCGGCGCTCGCCGGCTCCGTGCTCCTGGTGACGGTGGGCGTGGGCCTGGTCGAGTCGCTCATGGCGCGCTTCTCCTTCAAGCGGGTCCCCCTGCTGCTGACGGCCGCGTTCCTTCTCTGCCTGTTCGCGCTTCTCCTTGCGTGGAAGGGGGGTGCGTCATGAGCGGGACGGTGAACCTCCTCGTGGGTCTCGCGATGGGGCTGAATCTGGTGGCGCTCGGCAGCAGCCGGCTCCCGTCGGTCATCCGCGCGATGGCGGCCCAGGGCGTCGTCCTCGGGCTGATCCCGCTTCTGATGAGCGAGCACGTCGAACCCCTGGTCGTGGTGATGGCCGCGGGAACCGTGCTCTTCAAGGGCTTCGTGATCCCCAACCTGCTGCGCCGGGCGATGCGGGCGGCGAACATCGACCGCGAGGTCCAGCCCCTGGTCGGGTTCGTGCCGTCCCTCCTCCTGGGCGCCGCGGGGACGATCGTCGCTGTGGCCGTGACCTACAGGCTTCCGCTCCTGCCCGAGCATGCGCACATGCTCCTGGTGCCCGGCTCGCTCGCAACGATCTTCACCGGGTTCATCCTGCTCATCTGCAGGGTGAAGGCGATTTCGCAGGTCTGCGGCTACCTCATTCTGGAGAACGGGATCTACCTGTTCGGCCTCCTCATGATCCGCTCCACGCCGTTCCTGGTGGAGTCGGGGATCCTCCTGGACGTGGTGGTGGGCGTCTTCGTGATCGGCATCATCGCAGACCGCATCCAGCGCGCGTTCGACTCTCTCGACACCCGCAAGCTCACCGTGCTCCGCGAATGAAAGAACTCCTCCTCATCGCCCTGCCGTTGGCCGGCGCGGCCCTCGCGCTCGCGTGGCCGAGCGAGCGGACGCGCCCGTACCTCCTTCCGGCCGTCAGCCTCCTCCACACCGCCCTGGCGCTCTGGATGCTCTTCAAGCCGCCCGTCGTGCCGCAGGGCGCGTGGCTGGGCTTCGACCCGCTCGCGCGGGCGATGCTGCCCGCGGTGGCCCTCCTTTTCCTCGTGTGCGCCGCCTACAGCGTGCCCTACCTGCGGCTGCGCACGGAGCGCCCGAACCGGGTCTTCGTGGCGTCGCTCCTCGCGATGCTGGGCCTGATGAGCGCCGCCCACCAGGCGAGGCACCTCGGGCTCCTCTGGATCGCGACCGAGGCGCTCACCTTTGCGGCGGTGCCGCTGGTCCATTTCGCCGGAACCTCGCGTGCCTTCGAGGCGACGTGGAAGTACCTCCTCATCGGGGGAACAGGGATCGCACTCTCGCTGCTGGGCTCCTTCTGCCTGGGCTACGCCTCGCTGAGCGGGGGAGGCACGGGCGACCTGACCTTCGCGGCGCTCGTGGCGCAGGGCGGCGCGCTGTCGGGGCCGTGGGTGCTGA
>CAYNLL010000071.1:0-10650 GCA_964398015.1 uncultured Opitutaceae bacterium
CCCGAACTACCAGCAGGTCATCCCGAAGGAGACCCACCAGCGGATCAAGCTGGAGAGGGAGCTCCTCCTGCAGTGCGTCCACCGCGCCGCCCTCGTGTGCTCGGAAAAGTCGAACTCGGTCAGGATGAAGCTGACGAGCAACCTCCTCGAGATCACCGCGCAGAGCCCCGACTTCGGCGAGGCCCACGAGTCGATGGCGATCGGCTACAGCGGCCCGGACCTCCAGGTTGCGTTCAACCCCGCCTTTGTGATCGACCCCCTGCGCGCGCTGACGAAGGACGAGGTGTTCCTCGAGCTCAAGGACGAGGTCAGTCCCGGCGTCTTCAAGACGCTGGACAACTTCATCTGCGTCATCATGCCGATGAGGCAGAGCTGAAGGCGGATCCCTTGGCGACGGGCGGGCCGCAGCGAATGCGGCGAGGGTCCCGGGGGTATCCTCCCGCGCGAAAGACGATTAATCGTTCAACAGTCTTTTCAGAAGGCACTTACAACCGACCCATTTTCCATTAATGGAAAGGGGGCAGATAGTCTGGCACGGCCCCCCGGCCGCTCCAAGCCTGCCCGCAACAGCCCGAATCCACCATGTCCACCCCCGTTCAATCTGCCTATCAAAAGCCGCCGGCGACAGACACCGGCGCCGTCAACCTCAGCGCACCCAACTTGACCCGGCATCCGCCGCGCAGCCCGCGGACACGCCTTGGGGGCTTCGTCCACCTGCCGCGCCTGATCGACAAGGCCCGCGCCTTTGTCGCCGGCACGAACGGGGACTACCACTACAACTGCCCCATCGACCAGCGCTTCTTCGCGTTCAGCGGGCTCAATGCGGATGATTTTCTGGCCCAGGTGAAGGCGGGAAAAAGCGATGGGGAGCTGCTCGCGTACGCGGCGGAGCATCTCCAGCCCAAGCGCAATGAACCCGAGATCGCCGCATGGTCGCAGTGGTTCGAGCAGCTCACCCCGACCCAGCCCGACACCCGCGCCTTCTTCAACGACGTGCAGCGCAAGAACGCGCCGCACCGCGAGGACATCGCCACGTGGTTCGACTGGCTCGAGCTGGACGACTACGTGACATTTGGCGGAAGGCCCTAGCCTGGCCGGGCACGCCCGGGGCGCCGGATTTTGATCATTGATACGGCGTGGGCTTTGGTGGCACTATCTAGGCTTAGAATGCTGCATTCCCGCAACATGCTGGCCGGCGCTCCCGCGCCGAGGCACCAGAGCTGACCCGGCCGTCGTGGCGCGCCCCCGATGCAGGTCTCCTATTTCATCCTCGGTTCGATCCTCCTCTCTTTCGTCCTGGTGCAGGTCCACCAGCGGCTCGGCTCGCCGGTCGTTGCGATCATTGACCGCTGGCTCCGGTGGATCGTGTTCCCGATCGTCGGCGCGAAGGTCTGCCTGGATTTTGAGCTCGTCGACCGGCCGCTCTGGGTCCTCGCCCTTGCCGGCTTCATCATCTGGTTCCTGGTCGAGACCCTTTACAACTGGCTCGCCATCGCCGCGCTGAGCGTGAGCCCCTTCCCCCTCTTCCCCAGGTATTCGATCAACAGCAGCGGCGAGGAATGGCCCGTGCAGCCGCGGTTCCTGAAGATACGCGAGTGGCTTCGGGCGCAGGGCTTCAAGCAGGTGCAGGCGCTCAAGGCCGAGGTGGGGGGCGACATCTACCTGCGCGTCTCGATCTACCAGGACGAGGGCGCCCTCCTCCGGGTGCAGGTGACCTTCCTGCCGCAGGGAAGCGGGGCGATAGACGTCTGCTACTCGCTCATGTCGATGGCCGCGGACGGGACGCGCTACGTGACCGACAACCTGTACATCCCCTTCGGCGGCTTCTATCCCGAGGAGTGGTTCGTCGACCGGCACCCCTGCTGCCGCAAGCTGGCGCGCCTGCTCTCCCTCCACCGCAGGAGGATCGCCGCCTCGGGCCGGCCGCTGGCGCCCTTCGCGGTGGAGCCCCTGGCCGACCTCAACAACGCGCAGCGCGAGCTGGACCGCGTCAACACCGAGCTCGGGTTCCTCAACCCGCAGGGCGCGCGGGAGGACCACGGCAAGATTTCAAACGAGGGGCGCTACCGGGTCTGGAAAGAGATCTGGATGCTCAACTACCTGGGCCGCGCGGCCCGCTACGACTGACCGCGCCTAACGCGCGGAGGCCAGCTGCCCGCATCCGGCGGCGATGTCGATCCCGCGCCGCTGGCGCACCGTGCTGGGAAGGCCGAACTCGTCCGCGAGGATCCGCTGGAACCGCCGCGCCGCTTCGCTTCTCGAGGGCGCGCCGGAGTAACCGGCTGTCGGGTTGAGGGGGATGAGGTTGACCTGCGCCGGCAGCCCCCGGATCAGGCGGCCGACCGCGCGCGCGTGACCCTCGGTGTCGTTGCGGCCGTCGATCAGCGTCCACTCGAAGAATATTCTCCGGTTGAGGACGCCGCAGAAGTGCCGACAGGCGTCCATGAGCTCGTCGAGGGGCCATTTCCTCGCCACGGGGACGAGGGCGGCTCGCTCCTCCTGGGTGGCCGCGTGGAGGGAGACGGCCAGGTGGATCGGGCTCCCCTCGTCGGCCATCCGGCGGATGCCCGGGACCACGCCCACGGTGCTCAGGGTGATGCGCGAGGCGCTCAGGCTGAGGCCGCTCGGGTCCCGCAGGATGTCCGAGGCCCGCATCACCGCGTCGTAGTTGTGGAGGGGCTCCCCCATCCCCATGTAGACGATGTTGCGCAGGCGCCGCGGCTCGGGGAAGGAGCGAAGGGCGCGGGCCACGTGGACCACCTGCGCGACGATCTCCCCGGCCGTCAGGTGGCGCCTGTACCCCATCTGGCCGGTCGCGCAGAACACGCAGCCCATCGCGCATCCCGACTGGCTGCTCACGCACGCGGTCGCCCGCCCCGTGAACCTCATGAGCACCGCCTCGATCCTCTCCCCGTCGGCGAGGCCGAGGAGGTATTTGCGCGTGAACCCGTCGACCGACTCCATCTCCAGCGCCGTCGGGAGCGCGCCGATGCGCGCCTCGGCTGCGAGGCGGGCGCGCAGCCGCGCGGGAATCTCGGGCATCTCGGACAGGGACGGCGCGAGCCCGAGGTAGAGATAATTCCAGAGGCGAGCGGCGTGGACCGGGCTGAAATCCCAGGATTCCACAAGCGCGCCGATCTCCGGGCGCGTGAGGCTGTAGAGGTCTGTTGTCGCCGCGGCCAATCGGCCTGAAATCAACGCGGCGGAGGCGGAAGGCGCAAGGTGGATTGCCTTTCGCGGGCCGCGGCGGCAGGCTGGTCCGATGAATCTGGTCTCCAGATTTCTCGAGTGCTTCATCCCCCTTTTCGTCACGATCGACCCCGTCGGCCTTGCGGCGATCTTCCTGGCGCTCGGGCGCAACGTGCCCGTCGCGAAGCGCAGGAGGATCGCCAACCAGGCGACGCTGACGGGGGGAATCGTCGCGCTGCTCTTCCTGTTCATGGGAAGGCTGATCTTCATCTCCATCGGGATCGGCGAGGGCGATTTCCAGATCGCGGGCGGGCTGATCCTCTTCATCATCGCCTCTCGCGAGCTGACCCAGTCCGCGACGCAGGAGAAGATGAGCCTGCCGGACGACTTTGGCGTGGTTCCCCTCGGCATGCCGCTCATCGCGGGTCCGGCGACGATCACGACGCTCCTCGTCATCTCCCAGTCCGTGGGACTCTGGATGACCCTCTTCGCCCTGGCGGCCAACCTGGCCCTGGTGGCCATCTGCTTCGCGCAGAGCGAGCGCCTCGAGCGCCTCGTGGGCCATACGGGCCTGCGCGCGGTGTCGAAGATCATCGCGCTCCTGCTGGCCGCCATCGCGGTGCACATCGTGCGCCGGGGCTTCGCCTCCCCGTAGCGACGCTCAGCCCGCGAAGCCCGTGAGGAGGTCGGCGTAGATCTTCGCGGCGGACAGGAGGTCCTTGATGCGGGCCCTCTCGTCCACGGCGTGGATGTCGTCGCCGCCGGGTCCGTAGCCGAGCGTCGGGATCTTCAGGTGGGAGGCGAAATAGTGGACGTCGTTGAAGCCGGTTGACACGTGGAACACGGTCGGGCCCCCCAGGACCCTCCCGACGCTGGAGGCCATGGCCTTGAAGAAGGGCTGGTCCGGCCTCGTGAAGCACGAGAAGTTCTCGGAGACCTTCGAGACGCTGATCCTGCACCCCGGGATCCGGCGCGCCGCCGCCGCCAGGAAGGCGCGAAGGTCGCGCTCGGCCGCCGCGTGGTTCTCCACCGGCAGGACGCGCCGGTCGATCGAGAAGGAGGCCCGAGCGGGAACCGTGTTGATCTTGGCGCCGGGGCCGCAGTCGAAGACGCCCCCCACGTTGATCGTCGGGTGCATCGTGATCCCCTCGGGCGTGAGGAAGGAGCGCCGGGCGATCTTCACCTTGTAGGCCTCGAGCTCGCGCACGAGGGCCGCCATTTTCTCGAGGGCGTTCACGCCGTCCTGCGGCGTCGAGCCGTGGGCCGCGCGCCCGTGGACGGTGACCTCCATCCAGAGGGTACCGTTGTGGCCGCAGCACACCTCGCGCCCCTCCGCCCCCTCCATCACGATCGCGTAGTCGGGGCGGATCGGGGCCTCGTCGACTACCCATCGGGCACCGAGGAAGGAGTCGGTCTCCTCGTCGGCCGTGAACGAGACCTCGATGTTCATCAGGGGCGCCGTCCGCGTGGAGCGCAGAGCGTCGAGGGCGGTCAGCAGGCTCGCGATGGATCCCTTCATGTCGGCCGTCCCCCTCCCGTAGATGCAGCCCTTCTCGACGGCCCCGCTGAACGGGCTCCCGTGCCTCCAGGTTCCGGAGACCGGAACGACGTCGTAGTGGGCGTTGAAATGGATCGTCTTGCGAGCCCCCGGGACCTTGAGCTTGCCGAGCACGTTGTAGCGCGGGAACCCGTGCTGCGCCGCGGGCAGGCTGGACTTAAGGAGTCCCGAGGGGATCTGGAAACGCTTGGAACTAAGGCCGATCCTCGAGAGCTCCCGGGTCAGGTAGCCGGTGACGGCCTCGTAGTTCTCGCCCGGGGGGTTCACGGTCTCGAACCCGACCAGGCGCTTGAGGCGCCCCAGGAGCGCAGGGGTGTTGCGATCGATGAATTCGTTTGGCCTGTTCATCGAGCCATGATCGCCCATGGCCGCGGCGACGGGAAGCCCGGAATGACGTGCAATGCGCGCCTTTCTTCTCTATCTCATTGTGAATGAACGCGGAGGCGGCACAATTGGTGGAAAGGCTGGGTTTGAAGCCCCTTCCCGACGAGGGAGGGTTTTACGCCCCGGCGTGGACGAGCGCCCTGAAGGGGCCCGACGGGAGGGCCCTGGGGTCGGCGATCCTCTTCCTCATCACCGAGGAGGCGTTCTCGGCGCTGCACCGGCTAAGGACGGACGAGCTCTGGCATTACCACGCCGGGGACCCCGCCGAGCTCGCGCGCATCGACCCGCGCACGGGGGCCTGCAGCCCCGTCCTCCTGGGGCCCGAGGTCACCGGGGGACACGCGCCTCATGCGGTGGTGCCTGCGGGGCACTGGCAGGGGGCCAGGATCGCCCCCGCGGGGCAGGCGCCGCGCGGGTGGACGCTCTTCGGGTGCACGCTCTCGCCCGCCTGGAACGCGGCGGATTTCGAGCTCGGGGAGAGGGGCGCGCTCGAGCGGGAGTTCCCGTTCCACACGAAGCTCATCCGGGCGCTCACGCGCCAGCCCGGGCAAGTTGCCTTTTGACAGGCCATGGCGTCGGGGGCAGCGTCGCCGCAATGACCCTGTCCGACCTACGGAAGGAATACTCGCTTGCGGGCCTGTCGGAGAAGGACATGGCCCGGGATCCGTACCGCCAGTTTGAGAAATGGTTCCAGGAGGCGGAGGCCGCGAAGATCCACGAGCCCAACGCGGCGGTCCTGGCCACGGCCGCCCGGGACGGACGGCCCTCCGCCCGGATGGTCCTCCTCAAAGCCGTCGACGGGAGGGGCTTCGTCTTCTACACCAACTACGACAGCCGCAAGGGGCGCGAGATGGAGGCGAACCCCCGCGCGGCCTACCTGTTCCCCTGGGTCGCGCTCGAGCGCCAGGTGATCGTGGAGGGAAGCGTGGCCAAGGTGGCCCGAGAGGAGAGCGAGGCGTATTTTCACAGCCGCCCCCGCGCGAGCCAGCTCGCGGCCTGGGCCTCGGCGCAGAGCGCGATCATCTCCGGGCGCGAGGCGCTCGAAGCGGCCATGAAGGCGGTGGAGAGGAAGTACTCGGGGGCCGAGGCGCCCCTGCCCCCCAACTGGGGCGGCTTCCGGATCATTCCCGACGCGGTGGAGTTCTGGCAGGGGCGGCGCAGCAGGCTCCATGACCGGCTGCGGTACCGGCGCGACGAGGCGGGCGCGTGGTTCGTGGAGCGCCTGTCCCCATGACCGCGAGCGGCGCAGCGATGATCTACCTGGTACGGCACGCCGACGCGGTCTCCGACGAGGTGGACCCCGCGAGGCCGCTGAGCGCCAAGGGCCGCGACCAGGTGGCCAAGGTGTGCGCCGTCCTGCGCAAGAGCCCCGGCTTCAGGCCCGCTGAGTTCTGGCACAGCCCGCTCGCCCGCGCGCGGGAGACGGCCGAGCTGATGGCCAAGGGGATGGGGCTTCCGTCGCCCGTCCTCCTCAGGCCCGGGCTCGAGCCCGACGACGACCCGGAGAAGGTGATCCCCGCGCTCGAGGCCGAGGAGCGCAGCATCGCCGTCGTCGGGCACGAGCCCCACCTGGGAGTCCTCGCGTCCCTCATGGTCCACGGGCCGGTGCTCGGCGGGATCTACTTTCCGTTCCAGAAGGCGGGAGTCCTCGCGCTGTCCCGCGACGGCAAGCGCTGGCGCGCCGAATGGCTTGCGCGGGGCCCATGATCCTGGAGGTCCTGCCGGAGAGGACGGGCGGGGCCGCGGAGAACATGGCCGCGGACTTCATGCTCCTGCAGCGCTATCCGCGCGAGGGATGCGCCCGCTACCGGCATTACGGGTGGAGGGCGCCCGCGTTCACCTTCGGCTACAGCCAGAAGATCTCGTTTGTCCGCGGACAACTGCCTCCCGGGGAGACGTTTGACCTGTGCCGCCGCCCGACGGGCGGCGGCGTGGTCGACCACCGCGACGACTGGACATACGCGCTGGTGATCCCGCGCGGGCACCCGCTCGAAGAGGCGCGGGCGAGCCAGAGCTACCGCGCGATCCACGAGGCGCTGGCGGGTGCCCTCGGTGCGGCCGGCGTCGACGTCATCCTGAAGGCGGTCTCCGAGCCGGCCGCGGGAGGCGAGCCGGGGGGGCCGGCCGGCGTTTGCTTCGAGCGCGCGGAGATCTTCGACGTGGTCCACTCCCCCTCGGGCGCCAAGGTTGCCGGGGGCGCCCAGAAGCGCAACAAGCGCGGGCTCCTCTTCCAGGGCTCGATCTGGCGGCCCGCGGCGGGGGGAGCGTCGGTGGACTGGGAGCGCTTCGGCGGGGAGTTCGCGGCGCGGCTTGCCCTGGCGCTGGGGGCGGACGCGGCGGCCTCGCCCTGGCCCGACTTCAGCGAGGAGGAGGCCGAGGGCCTCGTCGAGCAGTACTCCTCGCCCGAGTGGATGGAGTTCCGCTGAGGCGCCCGCGCCTCAGAACGGCCAGAGGTGGAGAGCCCTCGCCGCGGCGAGCCAGACGAGGGCGGCGAGCGCGAGGCCCGCGGCGGCGTAGCGGCGGCTCTTCGCCGCCTCGTCCGCGTAGGGATCGAAGGCCAGGCGCCTCGAGTTCGGGGGGAGTGCCGCGACGTCGGTTAGCGCGGCGCCGAGCGGCACGTTGATCTTCACGCGGCCGTTCACGGCCCATCCCGTCCCCTCGAGCAGCGGGCCCAGGTTGCGCTGCCGCAGCTTGAGGGCCGCCAGGAGCATCGACGGCCCCGAGATGACCAGCAGAGCCGCGACGACCGCTAGGGGCTTCTCCCACGCGGGCAGGTTCAGCAGGCCGCTGAAGACGCTTGCCAGCGCGCCGCCGATCGCGCCTATGGCCAGCCCGATGGCGGCGAAGATGCCGGCGAACTTCGCGATGTCGAAGGACGGCGACGGGGCCGCCGCCGGGACCGCGGCCGCCGCCGTCTCAAGGCCCGACTGGACCTGCTGGTTCTTCGACGCAGCGAACTTGGCGAACTGGTCCTCGACGAACGAGGCGACCCTCTTGTACGGGGCGAGGAAGGACTGCCTGATGCTGATCGGGCTGTCGACGATCCTGACGACCGTGGCGTCCCAGTCGCGCCCGCTGCGGTCGTAGAAGACGCCGTTGCGCCCCACGAAGAGATAGTCGCTGTCGCCCTGGGTGAAGCCTGCGGCGATCCTGAGCGTCTCGCCCCCCGGCCTGCGGCAGTCGACATAGGCGACATAGACGCGGCTCATCGTGGCGAAGACGGCGTGCGCGCCGACATCCTCGACCCTGATGCAGAGCCGGCACGAGCGGCTGTCGAGGAAGAGCGTTCCGGCCTGGAACACGGCCGGGCGGGCCTTCGAGTAGAAGTCGGAAAAGTTGACGAAGTTGCGCAGCAGGGTGCCGAGGTCCCTCGCGAAGAGGGCGAGCCTCTCGACGTCGGCGATCGCCGACACCCGCGGCGCAAGGGCCCGGTCCTCGCCGAAGAGGTCCGCGAGCGCCTTCCTTCCCGGGCCGGAGAGGAGGGCGTTGATCCTCTCGACGCCGAGCTTGGCCACGGGGGACGCCGGCCTCGTCCCGATCCAGGCCTCGTAGGGGCGCAGGCGCTCCGAGAGGGCCGCCCAGTCCGCGGGGGTGAGGTACGTGGTGCCGGCGCCGAGAAGGGGGACGACGGCCGCCTGGTGCAGCCTGGCGAGCGCGGGAGCCCATGCCGGGTTCACGCCCTCGAGGAGGGGAAGGGGCCTGTCGGCCTCGATCCGCGAGAGCGGGAACGCCGCGAGCGCGGGGGAGTCCGCGGAGAGCTCGCCGGACGCCACCCTCCTGAAGTCCTCGTCGTGGAGGTTCAGGCCGGGGACGGCCGCGGGATCGAACGCGGCCAGCTGCGTCCGCGCAAAATAGTCCGCCACCTTCGAGCGGACGGCCGCCACCGCCGCGAACGCCTCCGCCGCCGCGGGCCCAAGCGTCGTGGCCCCCGTCGAGCCGCCGGCCTCTGACCATGCCTTGAACGCCGACAGGTCGGCGAAGAACCCCTCGACCGCCTTCTCGGTCACCGGGCCGCAGCAGTCGGCGACCTCGGCGATGAGGGCCCGGGTCGCCTCGTCGGGGGCGGCCTCGGGCCTGAGGACGCCGTCGCCCTTCAGGGGCCCGACGGAGACCGCCTTGGCCACCTCGGCGGCCTGCGCGGCCGCGGCGGCCGGCGCGGTGGAGCCGAGCCGCGAGAGGATCCAGCGCGCCGTGTCGGCCGCCGCGGCCCCCTCGGGACCGGCCGCGAGGGCCTCGAGCGGGAGCGGGTCGGTCCCCTGCAGGAGCAGGCCGGGGTCCCTGAGCCTCGCGCACGCCCAGGACACCGCGGCGATCACCTCCGGGGGGCGGACATGGCCGTCGCCGTCCGAGTCGATCAGCGCGAGGGTGCGCTCGTCGATCTGCAGGCCGCGCACGGGGCAGCTGAGCGCCACCCAGAGCTTCTGGTCGAGCTGGCCGAGGGCGGCAAGGTCGGCGCCGCTCGAGAGGGAAACCTGGTCCAGCCCGCCGCTGGGGACGAAGGTCCAGGGATGTGACGGCGCCGGCGCTGGGGTCATGCCTGCACTTTCGTGGGTTGAGGGAGACTTGGCAACACCCGGGCATCCTGGCCGGCCGCGAGGGTGATCACGCACTCGAGATGGCGGGTCTGCGGAAACAGGTCGAAGGGCTGGACCGCGCGGACGGCGTACCCCGCCGAGAGGAAGCCCCTGAGGTCGCGCATCTGTGTCGCCGGGTCGCAGCTCACGTAGACCACCGCGCGCGGCCGGAACGCGAGAAGCTGCCGCAGGAACGCCTCGTCGCACCCCTTGCGCGGGGGGTCGATCACGACCGCGGCGTCGCCGCCCGCGAAGTCCAGGCCCGCGAAGATGGCCGCGGCGTCCCCGGCGATGAACGAGGCGTTGGCGATCCCGTTGGCAAGGGCGTTCTCCCTGGCGAACGCGACCGAGGAGGCGCTCACCTCCACCCCGACGGCCCGCTCGAAGGCCGCGGCCGAAGCGAGCGTGAAGAGGCCGCTCCCGCAGTAGGCGTCGACGAGGAAACGGGCGCCGCTCGCGCGGGCCTGGTCGCGGACGTACCCGGCGAACGCCGGCAGGATGAACGGGTTGTTCTGGAAGAAGTCACGCGCGAGGAAGCTGAGCCTGAGGGGCCCGCCCGGGCCGACGTCCACGGTCTCCGTGACCCTGTCGCCGAAGCCCGTGGTCACGCAGCCGCCGGCGTCGCGGAAGAGCAGCGTCGCGCCACGCTCAAAGGCGCCCTCGGCCGCCCTCCTTCGTATCTCCGCGCGCGCCTCGGCCAGGCGCGCGTTGATCGGCTCGGTGGCGATCTCGCAGCGCGGGACGTCCACGAGGTCAAAGCGGCTTCCCTGGCGCAGGAACCCGATCGCGGGCTCCTCGCCCTGCCTGGGGCCGTTGAAGTGCGGCGTGATCTTCGAGCGGTAGCCGAAGGGCCGGGGTGAGCCGATCACGGCCGCGACGGGAAAGGAGATCCCGGCCATGTGCTCCAGGAGCTCCGCCACCTGGCGCCGCTTCCACTCGAGCTGC
>CAYNLL010000072.1:0-10650 GCA_964398015.1 uncultured Opitutaceae bacterium
GTCGGCGAAGCGGGGGCCCGGCATACGATCTGCCCTTGTTCTTGCTGACACTGGGCTTTGCCTTGGTCGCCGTGGCCGTGCGTTTCGACTGGCGTTGGGTTGTCCTCTCCTGGGGGACTTGCGCCGTTTTTCTCGCGTGGGCTGCGCGCACGGCGGCAGTCGCTGAACCCAATAGGGCGCAGCCCCTGCAGCTCACGGCCGCGTTGGCGGCAACGGCTTCCACTGTCCTCTGGGCCGCGCTCGCCTGGCAGCAGGGCAGCGACGACATGATTCTTCTCAACCGAGTTTTCCTTGGCGGATTGCTGACTGCGATAGCATGGTACCTGCAAGCAGTGGAACCCGAACCTCTTCGCCCGGCCGCGTTCATCGCTATGCAGGTGGTGGCGGTGAATGCGTTGGCATTCGAGCTGGGCAGGGCGGTCCCCTCGGTTCAGATCGGCGGGCTGAGCGTCGCCCTCGGGGCATTACTGGCGACCCTTGTCTATGCCTTGGCCGGAGCTGGTCAGTGGCTGTGGGGTGTGACACGCTCACATGAGCTCGAGCACGCGAGGGCGCTGCAACTGGCCGGCTACGGTTGGCTGGCCGCAGCTGCCTTCAAGCTGCTGGTGCATGACTTGGCTGGCACGGATCTGCTTTTTCGCGCGATGGCTGCGTTGGGGGTCGGAGCTATCTTCATTGGGGTGGCACTTTGGGCCAATAGTGCACGCCCCCACCCACCCGCTGACTCCGCTTGACCAAGCAGGAATGGGTTTGGCTGGGCGACTCCCGGCTGGAGGTTTCGGTTCCTCAAGACTCGCCCATCGCCGCCGCCCGCCGCCCAGTTTCACCAGATCCGGCCTGCCAGCGACAATGTCGGAAACGAACAGGTCATCCCCAGAGCCCGCGATGAACTGCGGAGCGTTCAATCCGGTCACGAGCGAGGCATCGATGACGGCGCCGGCTCACTTGAGCCCCGCCGTCCATTCGATCGCGCCCTTCAGGTGCGCCCGGTACAGGGGATCGGCCCACATCTCCTCGGTGTGGCCCAACGCGGTCTGGAAGACACGGCCCTTCTCGCGATGGGAATACCAGACGAGGGGGTGGTCCCCCATTCGCTGCTTCACGCCAGCGAACCACCGGTTGTCATCGACGTTGTAGCTCGACTCGTTGATCGAGATCAGCACGTGCACGTCCGGACGGGGATCCCGGTCGAAGCTGTACCACTCATCGGTTGTGACCCATTCCGACGAGGGAAAGAAGCTCGTGGAGGGATGGGTCCTGTCCTCGATCACGAGCCGGGCCTTCTGCGCCGGGGGATGCCCAAGGAACTTTGCCCCCAGCTGGCGGTTGTACCATGGCCAATCGTACTCGGTGTCGGCTCCCGTGTGGACAGTGAGGAGGCCCTTGCCGCTCTTCACAAACGCCTCGATCGCCGCCTTCTCCTCCGGGGTGAAGATGTTCTTCGTGGTCATCAGGAAGACAATGACGTCGAAATGACCGAGAAACTCCGGGGTGATGAGCGAGGTGTCCTCGGTCGCCGTTATGCCCCACTTCGCCTCCTGGGCGATCTCCACCAGTGTCTTGATCGCCGTGGGGATCACCTGGTGCCGGTAGCCGGCCGTCTTTGAAATCACGAGGAGGCTGATCTTCGGCCCCGGGGCCGAGGCGGATGTGTCTGCGGCGAAGACAGTGCCGAGGAATGAGCATGCCATCAGGAGACAAAGGATCGTTTTCATATGGATTTGGGAATGGGCGTGACCGGTACAGTCTAGGCGCCAGATGCCGGATTGAGTCTGGTGGATTCAGGGATCGGAGACACGGCAATTCTCGAGTAACAGTACGGGCGTCAGAGCTCGTTATACTTCATTTGGCGGCTGTTCACTGCAGATCCCACCGTGGCTGCCTCGCCTGAAGCCAAAATGATCGGGTTCGAATCATCGGGAGCGTTCACGCTCGCCGTTTGAATCTGACCCAGCGCCATCGTCAGTGTTTCTAAGAGAACCTAAAAGATAACTCTTACCTTCTTCATGGGGAGATTTCAAAAAGGTGCGCGGACTGCACGCCGCCAATTTCGTTTCAAGCGCCATCAGAGACTGGGTCAAACGACCGGAGTCAGGCTCGACTTATGGCATGTCTTTCGCCGGACAAGCAAAGCAGCTTATAAATCCCGCCACGCATCCCGAGAACGACAATGAGTCTATTTTGCCGCGCGTCTGACCCTATCCAGCAACTCGTCGATCACTTGGTTGCCGCCGGTCGAAGGGATCTGCCAGCCCTTGCAAAAAACCAGTGTCGTCCAATGGATTGGCACATCTGAATAGGGAACCACAGGAGTGAATTCGTTGAACGCATACGCCTTGCCGGCTTCGAGGCGCTCGATGCTGGTGCCCACTATCCAAATGCTCGGGATCTTAGGGTCGTCCTTGTTCCGGTCCTCGTAGAAAACGAGCACCATGGTCACGTCCGCCAAATCCCTCTCTGAAGTGAGTGTCCCGGAAAAATTGATGTAGCCGCGATGTCCAGTCAGGTCGGAGCCGCCTGGACCGAAGGTGAATCCACTGTCTGCTGTTGTCAGCATATCCGGTCGGTAAAGGAATATGCGCTCCACGTTGTCGACTACGGCCACAAACCCCTTTGCAAATCTCCTTCCAGGCATGATCGAGACTTTGGTGTCAGGATCCCTGGCCACCACCGTCTTGCCGTCCACAATGGCAATCGGATCGGTGGTTGCAAAGCCGCCTCCCTTTAGAATGTTGTCCCGAAACCCCACGACGACGTATTCCTTCCCGTCGATCTTCACGACAGGAACCACCGGCGTTTCGCCGGCGCCCCTGCCCTCTTGAGTGCCTGCAATTCTGGACGGGCCCCCAGGGGCTGACGGAACCACGTTCCCCGGTTCTGAGTAGGCCAGCTTCAGGAGGAGGAGCATGCTGTAGTCGCTCCCGTTAGGGGACTTTAATATAAGAGCAGCCCTTTGCCCCGACCGCAGGTGCAACTGCTCTTTCTCCTTAAAGGAGATGACGCTGGGTTTTCCCACCTCCAGACCCACACCAGGGACCTTCGCGCGGGCATTGACCGTCGCGACATCGAGATCGCAGTCCAGCAGAAGGTCCCGAGCCGAATCCCCCACCTGGGATGCCGTGAAGGAAAGCCTGATATGGGGCGCATCAAGCGAATCGGCCTTGATCTCCCTGACTTGGAGCCCGTTGTCCGTGGTTCTCTCGATATACTCCACTCCGACTGACGACGTTATTGTAACCGGTGAATCGAGGGCAATGGGCACCGTAGGAGGTGACGCCACCAAACTGAACTGCTCCGGCGCAGAGCCATCATTGCTCCATGCGATGCGCGAATCCTCCAGGGACAGCGTTTGCCGGTCAAACCTCACGCTCGCGGGCGACTTAAGAATGAACGTGTGCCCCTCATGGGTCACCACGGCATTCGTGATGTCGATCTCGTGAAAGGAGCTCTGCTTGAACACGTAGATCACCGACTCCAGGTCGAGCCTTTCAAGGGCGCGCAGCGTTGAAATCGATGAAGAGAGCATCGCGGCGACGGCCGACATACGAAGTAGAGTTTTCATGGCGTTGAGATCGTTGGGGTGGAGCGGGAATTCCGGCGCTACCGCGCACTTCCGTTTACGGTGAAATGGGGCTGATCTGGCACCGCCGAGGACGGCTCGAGCAGCAATTGCCGCAGGCCGCCCGTTGCCTCGATCCTGTAGACAACCGCCTCCGGCCTGCGGTGTCGTGCCGCCAGCAGGGTGATTAGGAGCGCCGCCGCTATTCCCGAGGCGGCCACGGCAAGCACGCGCCACGAGTGCCACGGATTGCGCTCCGTTTGCGGTTTCCCCGCCGCGGCTCTCAGCGTCTCGCCCACTCGGCGGTCCAGGCCCTCGGAGGGGCGCGCGAGGCTCATTTCCCTTAGTTTCTTCTCGAAGTCGTTCATAGGGTTTTCTCGCAAAGCGTGCTCCTCAATTGGTCGAGTCCTCGGCGATACCATGTCGCCGCCGTCGACAGCGGCACCCGGCGAAGGTCGGCAATCTCCTGGAAGGAGAAATCATTGAAAATCCTGAGTACGACCGCTTCCCGCTCATCGGGCGAAAGCGCCTGCAATGAATGGTTGACCTCGTCAGCTTGGAACGGCTGCGGCCCGATGCTTCGGTCCGACGCCGTTGCGACGTTGAAGATCGAATCCCGTCGCGTTCGTGCGCGCCGCAGACCGTCCAACGCCGCATTTCGGACGCAACGGAAAACGTAGGGGCGCAGATCGGCCGGCATGTATCCCCTTCGCAAGAGCTGCTCGAAGACGCCATGAATGGCGTCCTCTGCGGACTCGCGGTTGCCTGTGATTGAAACGGCATAGGTAAAGAGCTGCTGCCGAGACGCGACATAGAACGCTTCAAGAGTTTCTAGCTCTGTGGCGCTCATCTCCTCCGATCTGTTGAGATTCCCTTCATAACGAACAGCTGCCTCATGCTAACCACGCATGAGGGAGCCTTCCTTGCGCAAAGAAAGCACAGGCGCATTCGCCTATCGATTGCCGATCGTTGATAGCATGCTTAACCCCTTCCCTGGGTTTGCCTTATAGGGTCCACCAAGGAATGCATCCGCTTTCGCGGCGGTTGGCAATCATCCCTCGCTGCAGCGCCCGGAAGACTCACCCCTCGATCTGAGATCCAGACGCTCCATCAGCCATCCTCGCTGCGAATGGAATCGCGACGACGCACCTCAAGGGGCGCCGGGACATTAGGTTTGTCTTGGGCTCGCTGCCGGCGCCAGCTTCGAGCGATGAAGCAATGCCTGGCCGCCCTCGCCGCGATGCAACTCTGCGCCTGGTCCTCGCTGGCGGCGGACCCGCTCCCAAGCGCGCCGCAGCCCCTCTGGGCCTTGGCCCAAAGCCAGGGCGACGTTTACCGCTTCTCCACCCTCTTCACAGCGCAGGATGTGCTCCGTTCGCTCTCCTCGGACGCCGACATAGACCACGCCGTCGACTTCTGCCGTGAGAACGGCGTGACCCGTGTCTACATCGAGGCCTACCGCGACGGCTACCAGGCCGAGCGTGCCACGCTGCTCCACGCAAAGGCGCGCTTCCTGGCGGAAGGCTTCCTGGTCTCCGGCTGCGTGACGACCACCAACGTGGGCAAGCGCTCGACGGGATGGGGCGAGGAGATCTCCTGCTACACGGATCAGCCGACTCAGGAGCGGCTGAAGGCGATCTTCGAGTACGCGGCCGGGATGTTTGACGAGATCATGATCGACGACTTCTATTTCACGGACTGCGCGTGTCCCGAATGCGACGCCGCCCGCAAGGCACGCGTGGCGGTGGTGGGCGACAAGAGCTATCCAGTCGACGGCGATACGTGGAGCGATTACCGCAGGGAGCTGATGCTGCATGTGTCGCAGGATCTCGTCCTGGGCCCGGCCCGTCGGGTCAACCCCAGGGTCCGCATCATCATCAAGTACCCGAACTGGCACGATAGGTTTGCCCTGCGCGGCTATGACGTGGCGCGGGAGACGGCGGCGTTCGACCGCACCTGGGTCGGAACGGAGACGCGGGACTTCAGCGACAAGCGATGGGGCGGCCTGCCGCCGTACGGCGGCTATTTCATCATGCGCTGGCTGGGCGGCATCGGTGGGGAGAAATGCGGCGGCGGCTGGTACGATACCCTCGGGACGACGCCGCGCACCTATGTGGAGCAGGCGCGCCAGACCGTCCTGGGCGGAGCCCGCGAGGCGATGCTCTTTAGCTACGGCGGCCTTCACGAGGAACCGGCACCGGCCGACCTGGAGGCGCAGCGGGCGGCCATGCCCGAGCTGCTCAGTGTTGCGGCCCAGGTCGCAAGGCACCGGCCCGTCGGCGTTGCCGCCTACAACCCACCCAACAGCCTGCCGTTGAACGAGGCCCAGATCTTCGACTTTGCCGGAATGCTCGGCCTGCCGCTTGCCCCGTGCCACCAGTTCCCCACCGATGCGCCGGCGGCCATGTTCTCCGAGCAGGCGCTGTCCGACCCAAACCTCGCGGGCGAACTGGCGGCCTACGCCAAGAGCGGAAGGCCAACGCTTGTGACCGACGGCCTGGCGGCCCGCCTCAAGGGCGGGATCAACCTGGATTTGCACAACGTCCAGGTGCTCGCCGTGAACGGCAAACCGAACTCCCTCCTGCAACGGGAGCAGCCCGGGCTCGACGCCCTGCGCCGCCCGTTGCTGGCCGCGTTCCACACGACCCTCCGAGCGCCCAGCGGCGTGGCGCTCTATCTTTTCGACCCGGACAGCTGGGTCCTGGAGAATTTCAACGACCAGCCGGTTGAGGTGGAACTGGATGGCCATCCCATGACCCTCGAGGCGCGCGGCTGGAAGTACCAATGGCGCTGACTCGCGAGTGCGGGTAGCAGGAACCCTGTCACTCGTGCGTCGAGGGCCGAGGCGGGCGGAGCAACCTTCGGTTCCCCGCATGGCTGCGCCAATCACTTTGACGGACACCGCCGTTGTTGTTCCGTGATCACTTGGGTTGACCGGCGCAAAGCCTTCGACGGCCCGCGAAAAACATCGTGATCGGAGTCTTCCGCGCCGCAGAATTGCCGGTTGAAGCCATCACCGCCCCATTTGCACTGCGTTAATGACAAAGAAGGAGCCGTCATGTGCCCAGAACGCCCCACGCTCTCGCTGGCGCAATCTCGCGCCGAAGGTGTAAGATTGAGCGGCCTTATGTCAGAAGGCTTTACACTTCGACGCCCGTAACCTTCGACGAGCGCACGGCTCGAGAGAAAAGCTGTGCTGCGCATGAATGGCTTACATGAGCAAGGTCCGCCGTGGCGCAATATGTGCTGGCGAAGGACTCGCCCTAGTGCCGTAGGAATACCCCGCCGGCAGAACCCCGTTAAAATCAAAGCCGAAAATGGAATCTAACCTCGAAGCCCCAAAGTGGATCCCCGTGAGGATGTGGGCCAAATTTCACGCCCTGTCAGCCGCCAGTTTGAGCCTGGTTGCAGCCGTTTCGGTGAGCGCGCAGTCGTTCACCTACTCAAACTTTTCCAGCGCCGCCTTGGCGGCAAATCCGCTGCAGATCAACGGAGACGCGGCAGCCCCGGTTTTCAATGGTTCCACCGATGTGCTGCGCCTGACTCCCGCGGAAGATGACCAGGCCGGCAGCGCGTTCAGCCTGAACACAGTCCAACTGGGGGACAACGCGAGCTTCAGCACTGCGTTTTCCTTCCAGATGACAAACGGAGGCGGGATATCGGACGGCACCTCGAACCCATTGGGCGCGGACGGAATCGTCTTCGTCCTGAATACGGTAGCCAACAACGTTGGCGCCTTAGGACAGGGTGTCGGCTACCAAGGCGTAGCAAATTCCGTGGGCATAAAATTCGATACGTGGGACGATTCTGCTGGGTCGTTTCCCACGGACAACGACCCGAATGGAAACTTCGTTGCCATCTACACGGACGGAAGCACCCACTTGCATGCCTCGTCGGGCCCCAACACGGCGTACAATACTCCGGGTGATGCCACGAGCTACTACACGCCGTCGACATCGATGAAGGACGGGGACATCTGGTACGCATGGATCGACTACAACGGCGCCACAGACGAACTCGATGTCAGTCTCTCTGACGGCGTCGACGTGCGGCCGGCCACTCCGCAGTTGTCGGAGACCATCGACCTCAACAGCGCTTCAATCCTTGGATCGTCGCCCGAGGTCTACGCTGGATTCACCTCCGGCACCGGCGGCGCCTATGATGACAATGACATTCTCTCGTGGGGATTCAATGACACGTATGCGCCCATCTCCACGGTGGGGTCCACCGTTCCCGATGGGGGTATGTCGATTGCCCTTCTGGGTGGAGCGCTCGCTGGTTTGGCGGCCTTTCGCCGCAGGCTTCGGGCGTGAGCGCCTCATAAGAACCCGATCGCTAGAGCCCGCCCGAAACGGCGGGCTTTTTTTGCATCGAGGAAACCCCTATGCGCTCAATGCAGGTGGTACTTTGCGATCAGATCCTTCGCCCTCTGGGTGGAGAATCCTGGGTACCCTGGGACGGAACGCGGGCCGGGCGCCGCCTCGACCAGAAGGATGCGGCGAGGCTCCGTTCCCCGCCACCCGCTCCATTGGCCCATGTCGGACGACCACTGCTTGAGCAGGGATAGGCCGAGTGCTAAAAGAAGGATCACCAGAACGGCGTGACGAACCGCGGCCGGAGCCATCAATCCTTCCCACGTCCGGGCAAACCAGAATCCGGCGAGAGGGAGGATGCCGATCAGCGAGGCATACTGGTAGCGCGAGGAAACTGCTGTGAGCAGCCCGAAATTGAAACGCCCCACTCCCAGGAGCACCGCGTTCGCAAGGTCGAATGCCACGAGCACCATGAACAGGGCGCGCTGTTTCCCCCGGCTGAGCGCAAGCGTCCAAACGATAAGCGCAATCTTGACGAGACCCAGGACAACCACCGTATGCCACCCCCAGGACTCCACCGAGAAAAGACCATAGAGCGGATTCAGTCCATAGTACCATAGGCCATACACGATCGCATCAAGGGCGTGCCCCGCCATGTGCCGGTGGTTTCCCTCGGCCAGCCCCGCTATCAGCGCGCTCACGACGACCGAGGGTAGGATGTACCACGCAGCCTGCGCGGCCCGCAGCGCGGGCCGCTCCCGTGGGCCAGCCCCTTTTGGCAATAGGCTGGCGAGCGCGAACAGAGGTCCCGCGAGGACTCCCTTCACAAACGACAGCACGCTTGCCAAGGCCCAGGCGCCCGATGCCCACCTGAACGGCCGGAGGAAGACGCGATCGAGTCCGGCCAGCATGAACGTCATGGAAAGCACGACCGACCATTCGACTGAGAATGCAAGGGTCTCAATCGTCACTGGCGTGAGTCCAAAGACCACCAGCGCAAAGCAGACCGCTGGCCAGGTTTGACCGCAGGTCCGCATTAGGCGACCGAGGAGCACCACATTGAGGGCATGGTTCAACCAGATGATTGCGATCATCACGGCATAGGACCCTCCGAACCCCAGGACGCAGCTACCCCAAAGAAGCTTGAACAGGGGCACCAGATTCTCGCCGTAGAAGCGCCACATCCAGCGCCAGAAACCCAGCCGGTCGATGAGATCTATTTGGTCGAAGTCGTCTCCGAACCAGTACAGGCGCGCGAACAGGCGGTGAAACACGACAAACGGAAGAAAGGCGGACATTCCAAATCCAATTAGAATCCACCAATCCCGTTCACGGGCTGTGCCTGGAGACCCAGCCGCTCTTGCTCGATCATTCTTTCCTGCGGGCACAAGGACGCCTTGCGTCGCGCACCGATCCCCCGACCGTGTTGCGCCAAAGGCGAGGGAATCGGCGCAACGCATTGTGGTCATACGACAATCCCGCGGCTAAAGCCCTCTATTCCAGCCTTGGTGCGGACACGACGCCGGGCTCCGAGCGAACCCGAATGGACCGTTCGAGCCCTTCGGCCGATGCTGCATGACTCCCATCCTGAGTCGGCCAGCGTGACGAAGCCACCGCGGCCTCCGATGACCGGTTTCAATTCAAATCTCAATCCATTGCCGCCTGGGCAGCAACGAGATGCCCTTTCAATACGGGCCCCTGCATCTGAACCCACGGCTGTCTTGCGGGGAGAGAATCTACACCCTCAGGATCCGCCGATTCACCGCCGAAACTCGACGGCCGCCCTCAAGCCTGGAGGACCAGACTGGCGTGATTACTCGGGATCGTCAGTAGGCGGTGGGGTCAGGATGTAAACACCCTGCGCGCTTCCGCTGCTGACGAGGTCGAGGAGGAGACGAGCATGCGTTTGCTCGAGCTCTTGGTCGATGTCGCTTTCGGCGTTAGTGCTCACAATCCCGACACCTAGCAGGGGCCGTGCCAGCCGAAGGGCGACGGACAGCCCGGAAGCCGCCCTTCCTCCCAAAAGGAAGGTGCCTGCGGGTCACCTTCACGCCGTCCCGCACTCCGCAAGCAAGGCGCCGCGCACGGGGGCGATGCCCTTGTAGGCGGCCAGGGGCTCGGGCATGGTGCTGAGCGCCCGCGTAAACCCCGCCTTGAGCTGCGGGTCCTCAAGCAGGCTCACAAGCGGGACGATGCGCAGGCGGATGCCGAAGAGAATCCCTCCGGTCGAAGGAAGGGAGGCAAGGATTTGATCCTCGATGCGCACCCAGACGCGGGAGGCGTCCAGGGGAAGTCCGAGGCGCGGGTGTCCGAGGCTCGGATGCATGTCGAGCTCGGGGGTCGCCGCGAGGCCCCAATTGGCCCGCTCGTAGGGCGCGCCCGGCTTGAGCTTGTCGAGGAACTGCGCGACCGTCGGCCCGAGCGTCGCGTTCAGCCCCGGGACGATCCCGTGGATGTCCTCAACGCCACGGCCCATCTTCTCCCGAAGGTCCCACGACGAGGGAAAGCAGATGACGCCGGCCCGGAGGCGGAAAAGCCCGCCTTCGTCCCGGGACAGCAGCATGAAGTCCGGCTCAAGCGCGCGCCCGAGCGCAGCAAGGCGCTCAAGGACGGTCCCGCTCCCCTGCCCCGGGCCACCGAGCCCCTGCCAGTCCGATGCCAGGGACTCCATCTCCCCGACCAAGCCCTCCGCTCCCTCCGTATGCGCCGCTGCCCTTTCCAGGCCCAACGCGAGGCATCGCCGCCGCTCGTCCATCACCGCGGGGTTTCCCGGTCCGA
>CAYNLL010000073.1:0-10353 GCA_964398015.1 uncultured Opitutaceae bacterium
TGGGCAGCCCGGACTTAAGCAGAAGACGATCGACCGGGTCCGCAGGGCGATGGACGAGACGGGCTTCACGCTCAATGCCTATGCGCTCCACCTCAGGGGCAAGCGCACGGCCTCGATCGGCGTGTGCATGGAGAGCCTTTTCACGCCTCCGGCGGTCGCAAAGCTCGCCATCCTCCAGAGGCGCATGCGGGCGCGCAGCATGTCGGCGATGATCGAAGTCGTCGATCCGGAGGGCACGCGCGGGGTCATACGCCGCTTTCTCTCGATGCGGGTGAGCGCGGTCGTGTTCCTCGGCCACTTCAACGAAACCGAGCTGACCCAGCGTGTCGAGGAGCTCGCCCAGCACGGCGTCCCGCACCTGCTGCTGGACCAGGCAGGGGTGCCGAACGCGAACACGGTGGCGCTGGACCGCAGGAAGGGCATGGCCGAGATGACACGGCACCTGATCGCGCTGGGGCACACCTCGTTCGGCCTCCTCGGCCTCTCCGGGATCCCCCGTTCAGTGCAGGACCGGCTGAGCGGGTTGGCCGACGCCCTCGGCGCGGCCGGACTGGCGCTCGAGCGGAGCACGCTTTCACTTGACCACCTGCACCCGCGCACGAGCGACTTCGAGTATGGCCGCGCCCTCGCAAGGAGCTTTCTCGGCGTGGAGAAGGTCCCCACCGCGTTCGTGGCGCTCAACGACGAGATTGCGGTGGGCGCGATCCACGGGTTCCAGGAGGCGGGACTGAACGTCCCCGAGGACATGTCCGTGTCCGGCTTCAATAACCAGGACATCTGCCTGATGACTAAGCCCACGCTGACGAGCGTGGATCAGCAGATCGAGGCGACGGTCGAGGCGGCCGCTGAGATCCTTTTCTCGAAGATCGACCATCCGGCGCCGCGGCGCACCGTCGTCAGGACGATACAGCCGCTGCTCATCGTCAGGGAGTCGACCGGGCCGGCCCGCGAATCTGTTGCACTTCGAGTCCGGCAAGGATGAAGGCGGAAACCCCCTTCAGGTCGTTCTCCACAACGGGTTCGCTGACATAATAGCCGAACGACCCGTCCCGATCCCTTCCGGCTGAATTCCTGTTGTTGAGCCCGGCTACGGAGCAGCAGTGGGTGAGGCTCAGCTGCCCCGAGGGCGAGGCGCTGACGAATTCATGGACCAGCCCCGCGTAGCCTGAAAGGGCGGCCCCCTGGTAAGGCGCCCGGGGCAGCCATCCGCGGTTGACGGCCTTGGCGAGCGCGTAGACGTACATGCACGATGCAGAGGCCTCGAGGTAGTTTCCCGGCCGGCCGCCCTGATCGACCACCTGCCACCAGACCCCGCTCGCGGGATCCTGCCAGCGCACGATACCGTCTGCGACGCGGCGGAGTGCGGCGGTCGCGGACACCGCGCTGGCCTGCCCTGGCGGGAGCTCCTCCAGGATGTCGGCCGCCGCCATGGCGTACCACCCGATCGAACGCGCCCAGAAACTCGGGGAATGCCCCGAGCGGGGGTCCGCCCAGCTCTGCGTGCGGGTCGAGTCCCAGGCATGGTAGAGTAGGCCAGTGGCGGGATCGTAGAGGTGCTGGTCGGCAAGGAGGATCTGCCGCGCCGCATCCTCTGTTGCGGCCGGTTCGCCAAAGACCGTGCCATAGCGGGCGTAGAACGGGCCCGCCATGTAGAGGCCGTCCAGCCACATTTGATTTGGGTATAAGCGTTTGTGCCAGAATGCGCCGTCGCCCGTGCGCGGTTGGACCTCAAGCTGGTGGCGCAGGGTTTCCAGGGCCTTTCTCAGCCTGGGTTCCCTCGTCTGCTCGTAGCGCACGAGAACCGCGCGGCCAGGGGCGATCAGATCCAGGTTGAACTCCGACGCGTCATAGCCGCGGATCGAGCCTTCCGGCCCGATGCAGGAGTCGACGATACGGACCCCGAAATCAGTGAACCGGGGGTCGCCGCTCACCTGTCCGAGCCTCTCGAGGGCATAGGCGAAGAACCCTGACGTATAGTTCCACGAGCCCTTTGCGCCGGCGCGGTACTCCAATGAATCCGCCCTGCGCGACATCTCCGAACGGGCGAGCCGCTCGGACATTTCCAGAGGCGCCGCTCCGGGGCTGGCGTCGTCAGACATTGCCCTGGAAGGAGCGGGGAGCAGCGTGGCGGCAGCCAGCGCGCAGGTGATTCGTGCCGCTCTCAAGCGACGGCTCAATTGAACGAGACGGAAAGGGGAGAACCAATGCGCGCGGCGAAGGCACCGAGATAGGACTTCCAGTCGGCCTCTCCGGTGAAGTCGCCGCTGTGGGTCCACCCGGCCCCGGCGTAGTACCGCACGGGCTGGCCCGAATGGACTCTAACGAGGGCGAGGTGATTGAGGTCGTCCTCTGCGGTGGACGCGAGCACACCGGCCGGGAGCACCAGTCCAGTTCCAAGCCCTGACTCCTCGGGCTTGGGGTAGTCCTCCCATTCGCTCATCCACGCCCCGGCAGGATCCGCGGTGAAGCTCATCTTCGCATGCGGATGCTTGCCGAGCCCGATGGCCACCGTGAGCTCAGGAACGCCCGTGAAGGTGAACGTGCTCTCCATCTCGTCCAGGTTGCGACCGGCATCCACCGTGAAGCGCTTGACCTCTGAAACCATTACCCCGCCGCCCCCGTCCCACGGCGCGTAGGTGAGCTCGAAGACGGACCGGAGCGGCCCGTTCGCGTAGACCCGCCACGAGCTCCATTCATGGGACACATGGAGGACCTTGCCGTCCCAGATTCCTGTTCCCCCGCAACCCCGGCCCGTGCCCACGGAGTAGAAGTCAAAGCCCTCTCCGTTGTCCTTGTGATAGTTGTTGTGCCCGCGGATGTACCAGCGGTCCACGATGAGATAGCGCACGCGCTTGGCCCAGACGTCGATCCCGCTGCTCACCATCTGGCTCACTCCCGCCGCCGGAGTGTCGAGCGCCGGCCCGTAGATGCGGTGCGCGATGTGGTCGTTCTCCCAGGCGAAGTCGTCGTAGCGCTCGGGCACATAGCGCGCGAAGGCGCGTGCGGGAAAGGGTGGGGCCGGCAGCGGGATGGTCTCGATCGTGAAGGCGGCTGTGTGCTCGCCGGCGGTGAAATTGTGCTGGAACAGGACGTCGTCGTAGCGCCCCCGCCGGTCGTCGGGGTGGAAATTGGTGAACTGGTAGGGGAGCGATGCTCCCGCCGCGTCGCGCACCGCCAGCTTCTCGGGGCGGGCGTCGGGCAGCCGCTTGACGATCTCAGCCCATGGAACGGTGACGACCTCCCCGGGCCGGGCCAGGTCCAGCGCCTGGGAGACGGTCACGAGCAAGCGGTCCGAGGCGAGGGCCGCGGGCACAGGCGCCACGAGTGCGGCCAGGAGGATGAGGGAGCTCGGGATCTTCATGGGCGGGGTCTTGGCTCTCGGCCTGTTGGAGAGGGCTCTAACGCAGGTCAACCGGTTCGACCCGGTCCATGTCCGCGAAGGCCTGGTTCTCTCCCCCCATGCCCCAGACGAAGCTGTAATGGCTCGTTCCGGCGCCACTGTGGATGGACCACGGAGGCGAAAGCACGGCCTCGGCCTCGCGCACCACCAGGTGGCGCGTCTCCTGGGGACGGCCCATGAAGTGAAAGACAACGTGGCCCGGCTGGATCCCGAAGTAGAGGTAGACCTCCGAACGGCGCAGGTGGGTGTGGGGCGGCATCGTGTTCCATATGCTGCCTGGCGCGAGGCGCGTGACGCCCATCACGAGCTGGCAGGTGGGGAACGCTCCCGGGTGGATGAGCTTGTAGAGGGTGCGCTCGTTGGCGGCCGCGCTCCCGCCGAGTGCTTCCCCACGGGCCTCGCGAAACGGAACATGGCGGGAGGGGTGTGCGGCGTGGGCAGGATAGCTCAGGAGCCAGAGGCGGGCGGGTTCCGCGCTCGATGCGGAGGAGAAGGAGACCGTCTTTGTGCCGCGGCCGAGGTAGAGGGCGTCGAGGGGGTCGAGGCGGTGCTCGACGCCGTCGACCGTGGCGACGCCCGGTCCGGCGAGGTTGATGATGCCGGCCTCCCGTCGCTCGAGGAAGAAGGCGCTCTTCAACTCCGGCGGGGTGGGAAGGGCGAGGGCGGCGTCGGTGGGGCTAATCCCCCCCATGACGGTGCGGTCGGTCTCCCACCAGCGGAAGCGGGCCTCGCCTGGGGCGAAAAGCCCCGAAACAAGGAATTCCTTGCGGAGGTCCTCCGTGGAAAGGGCGCCTGCGAGGCGGGCGTACGCGCTGTCGTGCAGCTCCATAGGGTATTGAATTAGGGCGGGCCGGGGACAACCTTCGCCCCAGGGAAGGCTGGGGAAATAAAGTTCACTAATGAACTTGATATTCATAGGTGAACTTTTCACCGTTTGGCAACCTAAAAGGCATTCCGCCGCGCGGCCGCCCCAATATGACCCGAGTCCTCCTCACCACCACTTCCTTTCAAGACACTCCGGGCGTGCACCACGAGCTGCTCGCCAGGGCGGGATTCGAGATCGTGCGGGAGCGCGGGCCCCTTTCCGAGTCCCGAATGCTCGAGCTGGCGGGCCAGTTCGACGCCTACCTCTGCGGCGACGACGCCCTCACGCGCAGCGTGATCCAGAAGTCACTGCCCCGCCTCAGGGTGATCAGCAAGTATGGCATCGGCCTCGACAAGATCGACCTCCAGGCGGCCACCGATCTTAGGGTCCCCGTCCTCTTCACGCCCGGGGTGAACCACACGACCGTCGCCGAGCACACCTTCGCGCTGATGTTGGCCGCCGTGCGCAACCTCGTGGTGGAGGCCAACCATGTCGCGCAGGGACGTTGGACGCGCATCACGGGCACCGAGCTCTGCGGCAAGACGCTCGCGATCGTCGGGCTGGGGCGGATCGGCAGGGAGGTCGCCATCCGGGCCTCGGCGTTCGGCATGCGGCTGATCGGCCACGGGCGTCACTGGGATGAGGACTTTGCGAGGCAATGCGGCATCGTGCGGGTGGAGGCGCTGGACGACCTGCTTCGCCAGGCGGACGTCGTGTCGCTGCACACCAAGCTGACAGCGCAGACCCGGCACCTTATCAATTCGCGGAACATCGGGCTGCTGCGGCCCGGGGCCGTCATCGTCAACTGCGCCCGGGGCGAGCTGGTGGAGCTTGGGGCGCTGGTCAAGGCGCTCAAGTGCGGTGCGCTCCTGGCCTACGCGGCCGACGTGCTCGACCAGGAACCCCCGCCCCCGGACTACCCGCTGCTCGGGCTGCCCAATGTGGTGATCACCCCGCACATCGGCTCGCGGACGCATGAGAGCGTCCAGCGGCAGGCCACCTGCGCCGTGGAGAACTTGACGCTCTTCCTCGCGGGGAAGCCGCCCATCGCCCAGGCCAACGCGGTCTGAGGCGCCCGTTGGGGCGGGGGCGCCGCAAGGCTGGGCGCGGCCCGCGGGCCAGCGCCGGCCGGTCTTATTCAAAGAGAGGTGCCAGGCGCTTGGCGACCAGCACCGTTCCCGTGAAAAGACCTCCCTGGTTCGAGCCGCCGATGGCGCTTCGGCCGACCGTGATCTCGTCCTGCCTCGAATCGTAGGCAAACGCTGGCACATCGAGGGCCACCTTTCCCTCCATCCTGACGAGAATGCGCTTGCGCAGCGCCGCCAGCCGCGAAGGCGGAACCGACGCCGCCAGGGACTCGTGCTCGGGAAACAGGGCGCTGCTCCAGATCTCGAATGAGATCGGCCTGCCGTAGTCGGCATCAATCGGCGGCCCCCAGTAGAGGCCGATTCCCCACACATCGGCGCCGATCATCACATGCGTGGGATCAACATAACGGATGATCAGGATCGTGCCCTGGCCCTTGCGGCCGCTCACGAGGAGAGGCTCGTTGCGCCCCACCATGTCCCGGGGAAGCAGGACCGTGATCTGGAGCGGCCCGACCGCGCTCTCCGCGCCGAGGCGGTCGCTGCCCTGGAGGGCAGGCCACTGCGCAGGAGGCGCGCGGTCGATCGCGTCGAACTCCCCGGTGAAGCGGGCATTCGCATAGGTCGCCTCCACGACGTTTGCGCCCATTGACACCCGGGAATCGTCGAGGGCCACGCCCCCGGTGTCGGCGCGCGCAAGGATTTCAGAGCCGTTGAAGGCAAGGAAGGTGGTGGAGCGCAGGCGCTCCATCGAGGGCCGTGAGAAGAGCGCGGAGCCCGCCCCGCCCTCGGGGTAGAAGGCGCCGCAGGAGAGGAGCACCTCCTGAGGAATGCCGTAGTCCGCCTTCAGCGGCGGCGACTGGAAGAAATAGGCCCCAGGGCCCTGGATGCCGATCCGAACGTGCGCCGCGTCCACGTAGTTGAGGAACACGCAGGCGCCCCTTCCGGCCCGCCCCTGGGAAAGCAGCGGCTCGCACTGGCCGACCGATTTGACGGGGAGCAGGAACCTGATGCGCAGCGGTCCCGACCCGCCGGCGACCGCCGCCGCGGCGCTGGCGGGGTCATCGTCCCCCGAGGCCGGCAGCCATTCCTGGGAGAGGATGTCCCCGTTGTAGTAGGCGCTGACCGCGCTGCTCCCCGATCCATTCCTCAACACGCAGACATTGCCGGCGCCGTCGCGGGATGGGGCCACGGTCCTGCGAAACACATTCTGGCCGTTCAGCCAGGCGGCCACGTGGTTTAGAAGCCAGGCAGGCGGACTGCGCCCTCCCGGGGAGACCGCGGCCTGGCAAAGGGCCGGCATCGTGAGCCTGAGCGTCTGGACGCTCCCCGGCTCGACCGGTAGCGGCGGGCTCTCCGAGGCGCCCTCGCCCCACTGATCAAGGCCAATGGCAATGTGAGTCTCATCCAGCCTGTGGAGATAGAGGGTGGAGCTTCCCGGACCGGCGCCCGAGCTCAACAGGGGTTCAACCGCGGGCATCGGCGACGCAGGCACCCTAAGGGAGAGGGCCAGCGGGCCGCCTTTGCCTGACCGCTCAAAGGCCGTGTGCGGGTCCGTCGCAACCCACGGTTGCGTGGCGAGCCGCTTCGGGGGAGAACGTTCCGGCAGCACGAGCGAGACGACGAGCGCGGCTCCCGCGAGCGCGCATGAAGACCAGTACAGCGCCGCACCCGGCCCGGAATCCAGCCGGCGCCGGAAGCGTCGCAGGGCCCCCTCCAGCGCCCGCGGAGCGAAGGCCGCGGAGAGCATGCCGACGAGGACGACACCCCATCCCGCCGCTCCGGCGGCAAACGCGACCCTCAGGACAAAGGGACCGCGGTACCTCAGCTCGAAGTGGTGCCTGCCGGGCGGCACCGAGATCAACACGGTTCCGTCCACGCTGCGCCCGAGATCCGCAGGGGCCCCGTCAACAAGGGCCTGGTAACCCGAAACGAACATGCGCGGCGTCTCAAGCCAGCACGGCCTACCGGCGTCCACGTCCCCCTCCATGAAGGGGACCAGCCGCCCGAGCCTGATGGGAAGACTGCTCCGCTCCACCTCCTCGAGCGTGAATCCCGCAAAGTCCGACCATCCGAGATTCGGGTTTCCTGGAAAAAGGAGGGAAACCGTGACCTCCTCGCTCCGGGGCGAATCCGTCCAGAGAGGGATCGTGTTCGAGTTGCCCAAGTCCATTCCAAATCCGTTTGGCGCGCCGCTGTGGGGCAGGACGTAGGCGCGCTGGATCGTTTCGCCGTTCAACCAGAAAATGGCGCCCATCCGGGGGGCGGCAAAGTCGAGGCGCAGCCGGTAACGCTTCCCTGGTTCGAGGATGAGCCGCGGGGAGAGCTCGACGCCACCGGACGCGGACCCTGCCGAGCGCACCAGCCGGCCCCGCTGCGCAACGCGCACCCGCCCGGCCTTGGCATTGCTCTGGATCTCGCGCCCGTCGGCGATCGAGAGGAGGCGCATCTCGGCCTCCGGGTCCCGAGCCCCATTGGTGAAGTTGCGCGGCTCGTCGAGAAACGAGTAGGCGGCCTGCGTGAGGTTCGCGTTGCCCGGGAGCCCCGCCCTTGAGCTCACGGCGGCGGGTATCCTCGTGGCAAAGCCTCGGCGCACGAAGAGGGACGCCTGGAGGGCGGACCACGCCAGGGCGGAGGCTGCGGCGAGGGCGAGCGCCGCCTTCAGCCGGCGGCGGGACGGGGTCCCCTGGGCGACAGCCGGCCACGACAGGGCGTAGATGAACACCGTGCATGCGGCCACCACGAGGTAGGCTCGCTGCATCGGCCAGGTGTTCGTCAGCGAACCGAAACTGCGCGGAAGCGAGTTCCAAAGCCAGGCGTTCAGCCAGGGCACCGGCGTCGACAGAGCGATGAAGAGGACAGCCGCGGCAAGGAGGGCGGTGGCGCGCCGATTGCCCGATCGCAGTGCGGCAAGGCCGCCTGCGATCAGCAGCATCCATAGGCTGTACCCGAGCTGAAAGTCCCCTGTCGCAAAGCCGGCATCCTGCACGGGGCGAAGTGACGCCCAGCCCGAGTCCTTCACGGCCGCGATTATGGATTGGGCCGCGGGCGGCCGGCCCGCAAGCGCGGCAGGCGATAGCCCGGTGTCCAGGTTGAGGGCCGACACGAGGGCGAAGCCCCCGAGCAGGAGGGCAAGCGCCGCGGCACCCGCGGCCCGGGCAAGAGGGCGGGTGCCCGGGGCCGCTCCCAGAGTGGAGACTCCCGCGGCCGCCGCACAGGCTACGGTAAGCCAAGCGGCCACAGGAGGATGCGCCAGCCAGGCACCGGCCAGTCCCGCAGCAAGCACTACCGGATTGATGCCGCCGTCGCCGCGCCCGCCCACAGACCCCAGGAGCGCCATCGGCAGGAACGGGGCCGCCGCCGCCGTCATATAGAGGTCCATTCCGTAGGCCGCCGCGAGCAGAGGGGGGGACAAGCCGTAGAGGATGGCGAGGAACAGGCAAAGCCAGGGGCCCTGCGTTCCGAGGCGGCGAAGGCACGCGTAGGCTGCGAACAACGCACCGAAGAGGCTGGCGGCGAGGGTCAGGTTTTGAATTCCCCAGAAGCTGAGGCGGCGCAGCGTCAGGACATCCAGGGCGCCTGCGCTGTAGGTAAGGTACATGGCCGTCCTCAGGGGATGGACGCGCCCGTTGAACGCATACGCGCTCTGGCCGACAAGGACCGGGAACACGCCCGCCCTCATCTGCAGGACGGTGTCCGCCACCGCCTCGGAATAGTTGAAGGCCTCCCCCGTGCCCATTCCCGATTCGGTGAGGAAGGGCCCCGACGTCAGAAACCCCACGGCTCCAAGGATCGCGATCCTCGCGGCTTCCGGCCAGGCCCAGCCCCGGCGAAGGAGAGCGGCCAGGAACAGGAGCGGGAACGCGAGCAGGACGGCAGCCATCCACATCATAGTCGGTCGACGCTAAGGAACAGGGGAACGCGGCCGCAAGCTTCCCCCAGGCGGCGTACGTCCAAGAGTGTTGCGTCTGCGTCTCCGGCGCGCCCGAGCGCGCCCCATTGCCCCCGGCTCGGGTCCGCAGGCGCGGGTCCGCGCCTCAGCGCACCACCCGGGCGCCGCGACCCTTCATCAGGCCCTCGACCTCCCGCTGCGTGGCCATCGAGGTGTCGCCCGGCGTGGTGGAGGCGAGGGCGCCGTGGGCCGCGCCGTAGTCGACGCCGGCCTGCGGGTCGTTCTGCGAGAGGAACCCGAACGTGAGCCCGCTCGCGAAGCTGTCACCGCCCCCGACGCGGTCCAGAATCTCCAGGTCAGGGTATTTCCGGCTCTCGTAAAACTTACCCTCGTGCCAAAGGATCGCGCTCCAGTCGTTCCGGGTCGCTGTGATGACGCGCCTCAGCGTCGTCGCCGCGACCATGAAGTTCGGGTAGGCGCCGACCGCCGTCTCGATCATCGCCTTGAAGGCGCCGGACTCAATGTGGCTGATCTTCTCGTCCACGCCCTCCACCTTGAAGCCGAGCGACGCCGTGAAGTCCTCCTCGTTGCCGATCATCACGTCGACGTGCCTGGCGATCTCGCGGTTGACCTCCTGGGCCTTCTGCAGGCCTCCGATGGTCTTCCAGAGGGAAGGCCGGTAATTGAGGTCGTAGGAGACGACGGTGCCGTGCTTCTTGGCGGCCTTCACCGCCTCGACCGTCAGGGAGGCGGTCGTTTCGGAGAGGGCCGCGAAAATGCCTCCCGTGTGAAACCACCGGACCCCCAGGCGGCCGAAGATGTGCTCCCAGTCGAAGTCGCCCGGCTTGAGCTGCGACGCCGCGGTGTTGCCCCTGTCGGGCACTCCCACTGCGCCTCGGACGCCGAAGCCGCGCTCCGTGAAGTTGAGGCCGTTGCGCACCGTGCGCCCGATGCCATCGTCGGGCCGCCAGAGGATGAACTGGGTGCCGACGCCGCCCTGCATGATGAAGTCCTCGATCAGGTGGCCGACCTCGTTGTCCACGAAGGCGGTGCACACGGCGGTCCGCAGGCCGAAGCACTTGCGCAGCCCGCGCGAGGTGTTGTATTCGCC
>CAYNLL010000074.1:0-8649 GCA_964398015.1 uncultured Opitutaceae bacterium
AGGATCGCGAGGAAGAACACCCAGGCGAGCGTGAGCCCCAGCGGCAGCGCCTGGTTGTTGATCATGAAATACGCGGCGTAGGCGGAGACGAGCGTCGTCCCGGTGGAGTAACCGGCGGAGCTCGAGGTCGACTGCATGCAGTTGTTCTCCAGGATGGTCATCGGCGTCTTCGCAAGGCCGAGCCTCATGAAGACAGACCAGAGGCCGTACGAGACGATGCAGGCGGTGATCGTGACACCGAAGCTCCACCCGGCCTTCAGCCCGATGTAGATGTTGGTGAGCGAGAGCACGCCGCCGAGGGCCGTACCCATCACGACCGCCCGGAGCGTCAGCTGCGGCATGCGGTCGCCCCTGCCCGTGTAGACCTCCTCGAGCCATTGCTTCTCTATCTCCTCCGCCGTGCCCTTAAAACCCTCCACCCGCAGCGGCGCGTCCGCGTCCGATTCGCGAGTTGGGGTGCCGGCCGCCGTGATCTCGGATGGGGGCATAAGGGGGGCTCATTCCCCGGCCGGAGGGGCGCCCGCCGTCGGGCGGGCCGGCGCACCCGGTCTGCGGCTGTCGGGACCCCGGTGCGCCCCTTTTGGCCGCCGCGTGGGATCGATCGAGAATTGGTGGGGCTCCAATGTGCTGCGATCAAAGGGGCCCGGGGTGCGTTGTTCAAGGGGGAACTCGACCGGCTACAGGCCCCCCGAGGCAAGAGGGCGCGGAATGGACAAGATCGGGCTAGGAAATGTCAAGATATGCGCTCCCCCGGGGATGGGCCGATGCTACCTTACCCTTGTTCAACAAAGGAGTCATTCATGCCAGTCATCAAAATACACCTCGAGCGCGAGGAGCTCATGGCGATCAAGCGAAGGGCAAGCGAACTGGGGATCACGGTGCAGGACCTCGCCTATGGCGCGATCAGCTGTTCGATGAGCCACGTCCGGGAGCCCGATTGTCGGACGCGCATCGACCAAGCCGTGAAGGAAAGGGGCCAGGACCTTCCCTTGTGGAGCGACACCGCCAGGTCGGTGTCGATCTACGAGGGCCTGCCCGACATCCCACAGGTGCCCGGGCCCAAGGGCGGCCCTCTCTGATACCCGCGGCCCCCGCCCTGCCGCTCCCTTCGCCGGGAGCGGTGGGGCCCGCGTTGTCGGCCGGTCAGTTGATCCAGCTCGAGACCAGGTCGTACGCCGGATCGCCCTCCGCCTTCAGCTTCCCGTCCGACCCGAACACCTTGAAGTGCGGTATCGAGTGCAGGTCGTACTGCTGCGCGACGGGGGACTCCCAGTCGATGCCCTTGATGTCCGGACGGTTGATGTCCACCTCCACGACCGCAATGTCGTCTCGGGTCTCATGGAGCTTCTCCACGCTGGGGGCTATCGCGCGGCAGGGCGGGCAGTACTTGCTGTAGAAGTCAAAGATCGTGATCTTCCCCGGGACGAGGTAGTCGGACAGCTTGATCTCCTTGCCCTCCGAGATCTGCAGGGGCTTGGGGCCCTTCGCGTGGTTTCCGGGGGCGTCGGAGGCCAGCAGGGAAAGCGGGACAGCAAGGGCCACGGCCATCGCGAGCACGGCGGTGAGGGAACGGGGGTTCATTGTGGTCTGGGTCCTTTCTTTGGTTCCTAGAATGCGGACACCCGTCTGCTTCCTCCGATTGAACGGCGGAGTCAATCCTTCGGACGGCCCGCGGCGCGCCCTTCAGCCCTCGTCGCCGACGCGCGAGCGGTGCTGCTTGATCCCGGAGCGGTGCTTCTTCGCCCGGATCATCCGCACTTTCTGCCCGCGGCTCTTCTGGCGGGTTCGCCGGCGCCCCGCCTCGTGCTCCTGCTGCGCCGCCGCCCTCAAGGCCCGGACGCGGGCCTCGAGCTTCTCGCTCAGCTCCACCCACGCCCGCTCGCGGTTCGCCGCCTGGGACCTCTCGGCCTGGCAGCGCACCTCCAGGCCGGTGGGCCGGTGGCGCACCCACACCGTGGACGAGGTCTTGTTGATCTTCTGACCCCCTGGCCCGCTGCCGCGGACGAATCTCTCCTCAAGGTCGGCGACGGCCACGCCGAGCCTGAAAAGCCTCTGTTGGACGTGCTCGGGGATTGCCATGGAGGGGAACTCGGCGGGAAGGCTTCACCGAAACGGCGCCGGCGTCCACTCGCGAATCCGCGCACCCGCCCCGGCTCACAGCGGGCGCCGCGCCGCGGACTCGCCTTTTGGGCACCGGGGCCCAAGCGTTTCCGCGCCATGTCCAAGGTTTATTTCTACTATTCGGCGATGAATGCCGGCAAGAGCACCATACTGCTCCAGTCGAGCTACAACTACTACGAGCGCGGGATGCGCACGCTGCTCTTCGTGCCCTCCCTGGACACGCGAGTCGGCGCAGGGCGCATACAGTCGCGCATCGGTCTCGGCAAGGACGCCATCGCCCTGGCGGAGGGCGACGACCTCCTGGCGCGGGTGCGCGCCTCCCACGAGGAGAGCCCGGTCGCCTGCGTCCTCATCGACGAAGCCCAGTTCCTGACCGCCGCCCATGTGCGGCAGGCCACCGACGTCGCGGACACGCTCAGGATCCCCGTCCTGTGCTACGGCCTGCGCACCGACTTTCAGGGCCGTCTCTTCCCAGGCAGCGCCGAGCTGCTTGCGATTGCAGATAACCTGATCGAGCTGAAGACGATCTGCCACTGCGGCCGCAAGGCCACCATGAACCTCCGGGTCGCCCCGGACGGGAAGGCGGTCCGTGTGGGCCAGCAGGTCGAGATCGGCGGAAACGACCGCTACGTCGCGATGTGCCGCAGGCACTTCAAGGAGGCTTTCGGCCCGGGCTGGGCCTAGGAGGCGCGGCTGCCCCACCACGCCTTCAGGAGCCAGGCGTTCCAAAGGAACGCACGCTGGTCGGCGCGGCCGCGGCGATGCTCATCGAGCTTGGCCTGGATGAAGGCCGCATTTAGCCCCTCGAAGGGGGCCTTTTCCAGGGAGAGCCGCCCGTCCTTGAACCACGCCCCCACCGGCACCCCGAATCCCTGTTTGCGCCGGCGGAGCACCTCGCCCGGGAGGACCGGCTCCAGGGCCTTCTTGAGGATGTACTTCGTCTGGCCGGAGCGGTACTTCCACGCCGAGGGAATCCGGCGGACAAAGTTGACGAGGTCGGCGTCGAGAAACGGGGCCCGCGCCTCGAGTCCGTGCAGCATCGTCGCGCGGTCCACCTTCACGAGGATGTCGTCCTGAAGGTAGAGTTTTGTGTAGAACTGCAGCGCGCGGTCCGCGAGCCCGAGCTGCGCGCAGCCCTCCCATGCCGCGATCGCCTCGGAGAAGATCTCCTCCAGGTCCGCAGGCTCGTTGAAAAGGTCCCCGAGCTCGGCCGGCCCGAGCGGCGCCATCCAAACGGGCAGCCACAGCCTCGGCGGGTACGACAGCCCGCGCAGCGTGCGCTTCAGCCTGAAGTCGAAGCTCATGTAGCTGTGGGAGACGGGAATCCTCGCAGCGACCATGCAGATGGCCCTGTGGACCGGCCGCGGGACAAATTTGGAATACAGCTCGGCCCTCCTGAGGGCGACAAAGGGGTCGTACCCCGCGAACAGCTCGTCGCCCGCGTCTCCGCCGAGCGCCACCTTGACGTGGCGGCTCGTGAACTTGCCCAGGAGATAGGTCGCCAGGAGCGAGCTGTCTCCCATGGGCTCATCAAGCCTCCCTGCGACCTCCCGCAGCAGCGGGAGCGCCCTCGCCATCGAAAGCGTCTCGACGTGATGGCGCGTCCCGAAGAGGCGCGCCACGCGCTCCGCGTGGGCAGACTCGTCGAACGAGGCCTCCTCGAAGCCGATGCTGAAGGTCTCGAGCCCGCCGGCGGGGACGTGGCGCGCCGCGAACGCCGTGACCGCCGACGAGTCGACGCCGCCGCTCAGGAACACGCCCACGGGCACGTCGGCAACCAGCCTGCGCCGCACCGCGGCATCGAGCAGCGCCCGGATCTCCTCGCCCCAGGCCTGCTCGGGTTCGCGGGGTATCTGCGAGCCCACGAGCGGCTCGAGGACGAACTCCCAGTAGCGCTCGACACGGGGGCTGAGCGCGGGGTCGTCAAGGTCGACCGTGAACGAGCATCCCCCGGGCAGCTTGTGGACGTTCTCCAGCACCGTGTGCGGCGCGGGGATGTAGCCGTACGCGAAGAACTTCTTCAGGGCGCGGCGCGACACGGTTGACCTCACCGACGGGTGCTCCCGCACGGCCGTCAGCTCCGAGCCAAAGACAAACGCCCCGTTCTGGGAGGTGTAATAGAGGGGCTTCTTGCCGAAACGGTCGCGGCTGCCGAAGAGCCGGCGGCCGGCGCGGTCGCAGATGACGAAGGCCCACATCCCGTTGCAGCGCCCGGGCAGGCCGTGGCCCCATTCCCGGTAGCCGTGCAGGAGAACCTCCGTGTCGGAGTGGTCGGTGCGGAAGACGTGCCCCAGCGCCTCGAGCTCCGCGCGCAGCTCCGCAAAGTTGTAGATTTCGCCGTTGAAGACGATCGCCAGGGCGCCGTCCGCGGTGACCATCGGCTGGCGCCCGCCGGCGATGTCGAGGATGGCCAGCCGCCTGTGGCCGAGCCGCACGCGCCTGTCCGGGTCGCCCCAGATCCCGGAATCGTCAGGCCCCCGGTGCGCCACGGCCGCGACCATACGCCGGAGGTCGCCCTCGTCCCCGTCACCCGCAAAGCCGGCAATTCCGCACATGGCTAGGGCGCGGGCGACCGCCGTGCCTCCCGCGCCGTGGCGGAGGCACCCTGGATCCGCGCGCACAGCAGCAGCGGGGAAAGGGCGACGCAGAGGTAGCAGACCCACTGCGTCGCGTAGCTGTAGCGGTCGAGGGCGACCTCAACGAGGCAGACGACCAGGCCCGCGCCGATCGGGATGAGCGTGAGAACGAGCAGCAGGAACGCCCCGTGGTGCCGGCCGCGGTGCCGGGCGAGCTGCGCGGCGCTCAGGAGCAGCATCGCGAAGTACGCCCAGGTCCACAGGATGCTCTGGAAGATCGCGCCGTGGAAGCGCTGCCAGCGCAGTTCGAGCCCCTTCACGCCGCGCTCGAGCCAGGGCGCACCCGACGCCGGGCCCTCGGCTGCCGTTCCACCCGGCGCCGTCTCCCGTTCGGGTGGCTGACCCCGCGACCGGTAGTTGAGCGAGGCATAGATGTCGAACTTGTACCCTATCCCGTCGAAGAACCTCACCATGTTGACCCACACGTACTTCGCGTAGAGCGCCGGATGCTTTCGGATGGCCATGAGCGACACGTCCCGGATGTAGCGGCGATTGGTGAGGTAGTCGCCGGAGCCAAAGCGGGTCCCGGATCCCCACCCGGCTCCCCACACCAGGCGGTTGTACGACTTCGCGTACACGTCGAAGAGGGCGTCCGTGTCCCAGGACTCGCGGACCAGGGCGAGGTCGGCGCCTGTGATGCCCTGCTTTGCGTAGGAGGCCGGCAGCGCCTCAAGGGCCTTGTTGGCTACCTCTGGAAGCCGCGGGTCGGGCTCCCAGAAGAGCGCGGTGGCCCCCGCGATGTTGGCCTCCCCAAAGGGGCTTATGACGAACTGCCCGATCGTCGCAAGGTTGTAGGCGCAGAAGAGCAGGAGGATCGCAGGGAACGGGGCCGCGAACCCGACGATCGCGGCCCTGGCGCTACGGTTCCAAAGCAGGTACCCGATGATCAGGACATAGATCACCGCGAAATAGGCCCCCGCGGGGCGCACCAGGATCGCCGCCGCCATGAGCGCCGAAGCCAGCGAGAAGGAGCCGGGCCGGCCGGAGGCGAAGGCGAGCAGGAGCGAGGCAACAACGAGGATCACCATGCTGGTGTACAGGCTGTCGCTGAGCAGGGAGATGTCGTAGAAGAGCACCTGGGAGCTGCCGAGGAAGCCGCACATCGCGATCGCCGCGGGAAGCGCCAGCGCCCTGTGCAGCCGGTATACGGCGTGCACGAGAAAGAGCGCCGAGAGGAAGGACAGCAGGTTCTGCACGTAGATCACGGCCAGCCACCGGTCGACCCACGACGTCACGGCCCAGAGCAGCAGCGGATACCCGGGCGTGCGGAAGATGAAGTGGGGCCACCGGCCCATCCTCATCGTGTTGGCGACGTCAAGGTAGCTGGCCGAGTCCTGGGACAGGTCGACCTGGGGGTAATACCAGAAGAAGGGAAGGCGCGTGACGAGAAAGACGCCCAGCAGGAGTGCCGCCAGGAGGACGAAGGGCGGCTCCGCGAGACGCGTCGCGATCCGACCGTTTCCGAGGGCGGGCGTGGGGCGGAGGCGCGCTGGAGGTTCCAAGGGCGAGGCCCGGTCCCACCCGGGATCAGGGGGCGCCGCGGCCGGCGGCATTCGGCCGGGAGAAGGAGCGCGGGAGTTCGGGGCTGGTTCTCACGGTGGCGCCATGAAGCACCGGCGCCTCTTTCAATGCGAGAAAATTGGCGGCGCCTCCCCGCCGGGCGGCGCGGGCCGCACCGGGCGGGCGGTGATGGGTTGACGGCCCGCGCCATTTCCTGTCGCGTAACGCGAATCACCGAGCGCATGGACAGCAACCCACCCGAGCGCCGTGAAGGCGGCAGCGGGCGCGATGGAGTCACCTTCATCGTGCCCTGCTACAACGAGGCCCCTGACGTCGTCCTCGCCACCGTTGCGCGCCTCGGGGCCGCCGCCGCGGCCGCCGGCTGGGAGCACGAGGTCGTCGTGGTGGACGACGCCTCGGGACGCGCCCGTTACGACGGGGCTTCGCTGGGCGGCGCGCGGCTCGTGCGCCACAAGGTGAACCGCGGCTACGGGGCCGCGCTGTCGACGGGCCTGCGGTCCGCAAGGTTCCCCTGGATCGGCATCATCGACGCCGACGGCACCTATCCCGCCGAGCGCTTCGCGGAGATGCTGGGGCTCACGCAGGACTACCAGATGGTGGTCGGCGCGCGAAGCTGGGAGGACATCCACTGGCTGCGCCGCATCCCGAAGCGCTGCCTGACGTGGCTCGCCAGCTACCTGGCGCACCACCGCATTCCGGACCTCAACTCTGGGATGAGGGTGTTCCACCGGGAAATCTACGACGGGCACCGCAGGATCTACCCCGAGCGGTTCTCGTTCAGCTCCACGCTGACGATGGTGGGGCTGACGAGCGGCTATGAGGTGACCTTTGTCGCCATCGACTACTTTGAGCGGGTCGGACGGTCCACGATCCACCCGCTGAAGGATCCCGTCAGGTTCGGCTACCAGCTCCTGCGCCTGTCGCTGTATTTTCGACCGCTGCGTTTCTTCATCCCGCTGAGCGCGCTGATCGGGCTGTTGGCGGTGGCGCGCGGGATCCGCGACCTGATGCTCAACAACCACTTCGGCGGGCTGACCCTGGTGCTGTTCTTCATGGCCTTCCAGGTGTTCTTTTTCGGGCTGATCGCCGAGATCATCAACAAGAAGTGACGACAACCCTCGCCCGCACCCCGAGGAGGGGCGATTGACCGCTTCCATGCGACACCGCCGCAGGCTGGGCGCCGTCCTCGCCCTTGCTCTCCTGCTCGCCCACGCCGCGCTCGGAGCCGACGCGAGCCCCCCGGCGGCACCGGTGCGCGCGCTCAAGATCACCCTCCTTTCGACGATGCTCGCCGACCAGGGAGCGCTCGGCGAATGGGGGTTTTCCGCCCTGGTCGAGGCCGACGGCCACCGGATCCTGTTCGACACAGGGGCGCACAGCGACGTCGTCCTTAAGAACGCCCTCGTCCTCGGGGTGGACCTTGCGTCGATTCCGGAAGTTGTCCTCAGCCACAACCACTCGGACCACGTCGGGGGATTCCTCACGCTGCGCCGCTACGCGATGGCAAAGGCGCCCGGTGCCCTAGGGCGCACCCACGTCGGACTCGGCATCTTCTACCCCCGCACCGAGGGAATTCCGGGCGTGGAGGCAAACCCCATGGTCCTGATCAAGCCGCAGTACGAGGCGACGGGAGGCGTCTTTGTCGTCCATGACGGTCCCGCCCAACTCTATCCCGGAGTCTGGCTCACGGGACCCGTGCCGAGAAAGTACCCTGAGCACAACTGGAGCACCCGTGGCAAGGTCAAGACCCCCGACGGCGTGGTTGAGGACACCCTTCCGGAGGACATGGCCCTCGTGTTCGACACCCCCCGGGGCCTGGTCATCCTTACCGGCTGCGGCCACGCGGGGGTCATCAACATCGTGGAATATTCGCGGCAGGTCATACGGCCTGCTCGCGTTCACGCGCTGATAGGCGGCATCCACCTCTTCAACGCCTCCGACCAGACCCTGCGATGGACCGCGGGAAAGCTCGCAGAGGTCGGAGTCGATAATTTCATTGGCGCGCACTGCACCGGCATCGAGACCGTCTTCCGCTTCCGCAACGACCTCGGGCTCGACAGGGCCCACGCGGTGGTCGGGGCGGTGGGCGCCTCCTTCGAGCTCGGCCGAGGGATCGATCCCGGCTACATCGCGCAGTAGGGTTTGGGTCCCTGGTTCGCCCGCACACCACAAATTGTGTAACCTATGCCGCAGCCGAAACGTCTGCGGCAGATTAGCCCCCCAACCCATGAAAAAGAAACTCATTCCTGTGTTCGTTGCCTGCCTCGCCGGTGCCGCGGCCCTCACGTACCCCATGTTCGCCCAGACCGTTCCCACCCCGACTCCTCCGGTCAGCCCAATGGTGACGATTACGAGAAAGCGCCAAACCAGG
>CAYNLL010000074.1:8659-10334 GCA_964398015.1 uncultured Opitutaceae bacterium
TCCGGTCAGCCCAGGCGCGCCAGGCGGCCCCCACCCGGGCTACCGGCACCATCCCGCGATACGGGAGGCCATCCGGGCCCTGGAGCGCGCCAAGGCCGACATGCAGGCGGCGGCCCATGACTTCGGCGGGCACCGGCAGGACGCCCTGACCGCGTGCGACAACGCGATCGCTCAGCTCAAGCTCGCTCTGCAGTACGCCAGCCAGAACAACCCGTCGTCACCGGAGCCGACGCCCACCCAGTAGGACCGTCCCTCTCCCCGACCGGCCGGGCCGGCCGCCCGGGGTGTTGCCAACCCCGCGGAATCATGAGGCAATCTCGGCCCCCCAACCCGAATTGCCCGATGATGCTACGCGCCCTGATCGGCTCATTTGCAGCCCTCGCCGCCTCCGGCAGGCTCTGCTCGTTCGACGTCCCCGGGGATGTCCTCGCGCTCAACGACCAGCAGTACCTAGAGATGGCGGGCCTCAACGTGATGCTCGCCAACGACTACTACCCGGAGAGCCACCAGGGTGGCGTCAGCATCATCCAGAACGGCCAGCGCGTCGCGACGAACGGCGACCTCAGGCTCGACCCCACGCCAGGCCAGTGGCAGCCGACGCCGGCCGCGGGCAGGCCCCTCGTGGACGCGGCATCGCAGACGATCAGCGTCCACATGGACTACCCCGACGAGAGCAGGGACCGAAAGGGCTACAACCCGATCACCTACCCCGACCTCAAGCTCGGCTATGTCGTCCGCATCAGGCCCGACGGCCGCGCCTTCCGCATCATCGTCGACCTCGACTCTCCCCTTCCCCCCGCTTGGGTGGGACGGGTCGGGTTCAACCTCGAGCTCTATCCAGGCGTTCTCTTCGGCAAGTCATTCGAGATCGGGGGCGAGCCCGGCATGTTCCCCAGGCAGGCGAACGGCCCCGGCTCTGATTCGGGCGGCGATTACGAGGTCGCCCCCCTGGGCCACGGACCCAGGCTCTCCGTGGCGCCTGAGGCGGAGCTCCAGCGCATGACGATCGAGTCGGTCCGCGGCGGCGAACTCGTGCTGCTCGACGGGAGGGCACAGCACAACAACGGGTGGTTTGTCGTCCGCTCGCTGGTGCCCGCCGGGGTTACCGCCGGCGCGATCGAGTGGCTCGTCACGCCCCACGCCGTGGCCGGGTGGAAGTCCGATCCCGTGATCCAGGTTTCCCAGGTCGGCTACCACCCGCTGCAGCCAAAGATCGCCGTGATCGAGCTCGACCGGCACGACACCGACGTGAGGCCCGTCGCCCTGTACCGCGTCACGGAGGGCGGCCTTGAGCGGGTCTCCGAGCGCGCCGCGCGAGACTGGGGTCGCTTCCTGCGCTACCACTACCTCCAGTTCGACTTCTCGGACACCGTTGCGCCCGGGACCTACGTCGTGGGGTACGGCGACCGGCGCTCAAACGCGTTCCAGATCAGCGAGCACGTGTACGAGCGCAACGTGTGGCAGCCCACGGTCGAGTACTTCCTTCCCGTCCAGATGGCGCACATGCGCGTGAACGACCACTACCGCGTCTGGCACGGCCTCTCGCACATCGACGACGCCCTCATGGCGCCCATAAACCACAACCATTTTGACGGCTACGCGCAGGGCCCCTCGACGCTGACGAAATACAAGCCGGGCGACCACGTGCCGGGCCTCGACCGGGGCGGCTGGTACG
>CAYNLL010000075.1:0-10299 GCA_964398015.1 uncultured Opitutaceae bacterium
TCCGGCGGATGCCGAGGGGGTCCAGGCCCGTCAGCGGCTCGTCGAAGAACATCACCTTCGGCGAATGCAGCAGCCCGCAGGCGATCACGAGCTTCTGCTTCATGCCCCGGGAGAGCTCGCCGGGCAGGGCGTCGGCCTTCTCCGTGAGCTCCAGCTCCTCGAGGAGCTGGCGCGCCAGGTCCTCGTAGGGGTGGACGCCGTAGATCCGGGCGACGAACGCGAGGTGCTGGCGCACCGTGAGGTAGTCGAAGAGCCGGGGCTCGTCCGGGAAGAAGGCGAGCGCGCGCTTGGCCGCGACGGGTTCGGACTCCAGGACGCACCCGGCGATCCGCACCGCGCCGGCGCTCAAGGGGATGATCCCGGCGAGGCAGCGCAGGGTGGTGGTCTTGCCGGCGCCGTTGGGTCCCACGAGCCCGAGAACCTCGCCGGGGCGGACGGAAAACGACAGGCCGCCCACCGCCGTGAAGTCGCCGTAGCGTTTGGTAAGCCCCTCAACCTCAATCATGCCCGTGGACGCTGGAGGCAGGCCAAGGCGAGGGCAAGTGCGCCGGCAAGAAAATGCGTGACTAATTGGGGTGCGCCACGTCAATCGGTCTCATGAAACCCTCATCTTTCGCGGCCGTTTCGGCCCTTTCCCTGGCCCTTGTCCTTTCGGCGAACCTCCGTGCGGACGACCCGTCATCCCCCCCCGCCCCCCCTCCGGCTCCGCCCTCGGCGACGACGCCGCCAGACGGGGGAGAGGCGCCGCCCCAGCACCACCGCCACGGTCCCCGTGGCTACTCGCTCGCCGACCTGACGGAGAAGCTCGGCCTCACCGCGGACCAGCAGAAGACGGTGGGCAGCATCATCTCGACCGGCGAGACCCAGTCCAAGCAGGTGTTCTCCGACGACACGCTCTCTCGCGATGACAAGCGCGCGAAGCTGATGGAGATCAGGAAGACGGAGCACGACCAGATCCGCGCTGCCCTCACGCCCGACCAGCAGAAGCAGTTCGACGCGCTGAAGCCGCACGGCGAGAGGCCTCCGCCGCCCCAGCAGAATTAGGGGCCGCGCGTAACGCGGGGGCTGCGGGAGGCGTCATCTCCTCCATGAAGCCCATTTCACTCCGGTCCCTCAGCCTTCTTTCAATCGGCCTCGCGCTGTCGGTCTCCGCCGCGCGCGCCGACGATCCCGCGCGGACGCCCACGCCTGCGCCGGCGGCCGCCCTCCAGGCGGCGCCCGCGCAGCACGAGAGGGCCGCGCGGATCCAGGCGCGCATGCGGGCCCGCATCCTCAGCCGGCTCACCGGGAAGCTTTCCCTCAACGCCGACCAGCAGGCCAGGCTCATAGCCATCCTGGGCTCCGCCCAGCAGCAGGCGGCCGAGGTGCGCGGGAATCTCCCCCTCACCCAGGGAGACGCGCTGGCGCGCCTGAAGGAGATCCGGGCCGCGTCCCGCGGCCAGATCCGCGCGATCCTCACTCCCGACCAGCAGGCCCGGTTCGACGCGCTGCGCCCGCACGGCGGCCTTCCGCCCGCCGCCGCCCGCTGAGGGCCCGGGGGCCGGCGGCCGCCGGATTTTTCGCGTGCGTTCGCCGGCGGAAACGTCATTCCTCGCACGAGCGAGATGACACTCGGTGAGATCTTCATCCTCATCCTCCCGGTTTTCGCGTTGATCGCGGTCGGGGTGGCCCTGCGCCGCTTCGGCTGGATCGAGGAGGCCTCTGAGCCGAGCCTGATCCGCCTGGTCGTGTACGTGTGCATGCCGTGCCTCGTGTTCGACACGATTGTCGGCAACCCGGCGCTGCTGGCCCCGGGCAACCTCTTCCTGCCGCCCCTCGCCGGCTTCGTGACGACTTCCGCGGGCTTCGGGATCGCCTACCTCGCCGCCCGCAGGATCGGCCTGGAGCAGGGGACCGGCCTGCGGACGTTCGCGCTCTCCGCGGGCGTCTGCAACTACAGCTACCTCCCGTTCCCGATCCTCGGCGGCATCTGGGGCGCGCCGACCCAGGGCGTCATGCTCGTGCACAACCTCGGGGTCGACACGGCGATCTGGTCGGTGGGCCTCCTCGTCCTGACGGGGGCGTCGCCCCGCTCGGGCTGGCGCCGCCTGGTCTCCCCCATGCTGGTCTCCCTCGTCGTTTCGGTGGCCATCGACCTGTCGGGCACCTCCGCCCACGTCCCGGTCCTCGCGAGGACCCTGGCGCATTCGCTCGGCGTCTGCGCGGTCCCGGTCGGCATCGTGATGACCGGCGCCAGCCTGGCGGACTACCTGGACAAGCCGGCGAAGCTCCTGCACCGCAACGTGGCGGTCGGGGCGTGCCTCGTGCGGCTCGGGATCCTCCCGGCGCTCATCCTGTGCGTCGCGCGCTGGCTGCCGTGCCCCGTGGAGCTCAAGCGCGTCCTCGTCGTCGAGGCGGCGATGCCCGCCGGGGTCATCCCGATCATCATCGCCCGCTACTACGGGGGGCAGCCCCTGACGTCCGTGCAGATCGTCCTCTCGACGACCGCCGTCGGGCTGTTCACATGCCCTCTCTGGATCAGGGCCGGCCTCGCGTGGGTGGGCGTCTCGTAGGCTTCGCATTCCGCCGGAAATGTGCCATGTTGGCGGGATGATAAGAGGACTCCTCACCGCCTGCGCCGCGGCCTGCCTGGCCGCTGGCGCGCTCCGTGCCCAGGACGCCGCGCTCCCGGCGATCGAGCAGCAGGTCGCCGATGCGATCGCGTCGCCGAAGGTGACCGTGGTCCACCTCTGGGCGCCGTGGTGCCCGAACTGCAAGGCCGAGCTCGCGAACGGCGCGTGGAGCGGGTTCATCGCGTCAAACCCCGACGTGAACTTCGTGTTCGTGACCATCTGGAACCCGACCGACGGGCGCGACGTGCTCGAGAAGAGCGGGGTGGGCGCGGAGAAGAACTTCACGCTGCTGCTCCATCCCAACGGATCGCGCAAGAGGGGCGAAAAGGTGACGCAGCTGGCGGGGATACCCGTCTCGTGGATACCGACCACCTGGGTCTTCAAGGACGGAAAGCTGCGCTACGCGATGAACTACGGGGAGCTTCGCTTCCCGATGCTCCAGCAGCTGATCCTGGATTCGTCCGACAAGTGGGAGCACTGACGCGATGACGCAGAAGCCCTCGATCGCGTTCATAGGGACCGGGGTGATGGGACGCAGCATGGCCGGGCACCTCCTCTCCGCCGGGCACCCGCTCCACCTGTTCAACCGCACCCGCGGCAAGGCCCAGGCGCTCCTGGACTCGGGCGCGCACTGGCACGACTCCGCGGGAGCCGCGGCGGCCGCCGCGGAGGTGGTCGTCACCATGCTCGGCTTCCCGAGCGACGTGGAGCAGAGCTACCTCGCCCCGGGGGGCATCGTGGAGCGGGCGCAGCCGGGAGCCCTCCTCGTCGACATGACGACCTCGAGCCCGCTCCTCGCGCGCAGGATCGCCGCCGCGGCCGCCGCCAGGGGGCTCCAGGCCCTGGACGCCCCCGTCTCGGGCGGCGACGTCGGCGCGAGGGAGGCGCGGCTCGTGATCATGGTGGGCGGCGAGCCCGCCGCGTTCGAGAGGGCGCTCCCCGTGCTATCCCTTCTCGGCAAGAACCTCGCGCTGCAGGGTCCCGCGGGCGCCGGCCAGCACTGCAAGATGGCCAACCAGATCGCGTGCGCCGTCGGGATGGTGGCGTGGTGCGAGGCCCTCGCGTACGCCCGCGGCGCCGGCCTCGATCCCGCCCGGGTCTTGGGGAGCATCAGCGGCGGCGCCGCCGGCAGCTGGGCGATGACAAACCTTGGGCCCCGGGCGCTCAAGGGCGACTTCGCTCCCGGTTTCTACGTGAAGCACATCCGCAAGGACATCGGGATTGCGATCGCCTCGGCGCAGGAGCTCGGGCTCGAGCTGCCCGGGCTCGATTGCGCGCGCGGCCTCTACGAGCGCGTGTCGGCCGAGGGCTGGGACGAGCTGGGGACCCAGGCGCTCTACAGGCTGTACGTCTCGGGCTGAGCCGCCCGTCACTCGGCCGGGGGCGTGAACCCGCGGCGCATCACGTTCTCCGCGACCGCGCGCGCGAACATGAAGTTCTCCATGTAGCCCCTGCCGCCCGCCTTGGTCCCTCCGCCCGACATCCGGAACCCTCCGAACGGGTGGCGCTCCACGATGGCGCCGGTGATGCCCCGGTTCAGGTAGAGGTTGCCCACGAGGTACTCGCGCTGCGCGCGCTCGAGGGCGCTCGGGCTGCGGGAGAAGAGCCCGCCCGTGAGGGCGTAGTCGACGTCCATCGCGAGGCTGAAGGCCTCGTCCAGGTCGCGGGCCCTAAGGATCGCGACGACCGGGCCGAAGATCTCCTCGCGCGCGATCGCCGCCGAGGGCGGGACGTCGGCGAACACGGTGGGGGGCACGTAGGTGCCCGCCGCGGCGAGGCGGGGCGCCAGGCTGGACTGGAACGCGAGCCTCGCCTCCCCGCGCCCCCTCTCGATCATGCCCAGGATCTTGTCCCGGGACTCGGCGTCGATCACGGGCCCGACGACGGTGCCGGGCTCGGCCGGGTCCCCGACGGGGATCGAGGAGCACGCGGAGACGAAGCGCTCGACAAAGCGGTCGTAGACATCCTCAAGGACGATGAGGCGCGAGAGGGCCGAGCACTTCTGCCCGGAGAAGCCGAAGGCGCTGTAGAGCGCCGCCGGGATGGCCTCGTCCAGGTCGGCGTCGTTGTCGATGATGAGCGCGTTCTTCCCGCCCATCTCGCAGACCACCTTCTTGAGGTTCCTCTGGCCGGGCCGGGTCCTTCCTGCGGCCTCCCAGATCCGGCAGCCGACCGCGCGCGAGCCCGTGAACGCGACGAAGTCGATGCCGGGGTGCTCGACCAGGTGGGCGCCGACGTCCTCTCCCAGCCCGGGCACGAAGGCGAGCGCGCCCGCGGGGACGCCGGCCTCGGTGAGGATGTCCATGAGCGCGGCCGCGATCACGGCCGTCTGCTCGGCGGGCTTCATGATGACCGCGTTGCCGGCGGCGAGCGGCGCGGCGGTCAGGCCGCAGAGGATCGCCAGCGGGAAGTTCCACGGTGCGATCGCGACGCCGACGCCGCGGGCCGTCCACACCTGGACGTCCCTCTCGCCGGGGACCGCCTGGGTGACCCGGGGGCGGTCGAGCTCGCGGATCTCGGAGGCGTAGTACCTGCAGAAGTCCACGGCCTCGGAGATGTCGGCGTCGGCCTCCATCCATGGCTTGGCGGCCTCGAGGACCTCGAGGGCCCCGAGCTCGAAGCGGCGCGCCTCGATCAGGTCGGCGGCGCGATCGAGGACGGCGGCGCGCTCGGCTCCCGGGCGGGCGGCCCAGGCGGGCCAGGCGGCTCGGGCCGCGGCGACCGCGGCGTCCGCGTCGGCGACGGTCGCCCGCGCCCAGTACCCGACGACCTGGGAGGTCCGGGCGGGGTTCACGGAGGCGACCATCTCCCGATCGGAGATCCTTCGCCCGCCGATCACGATCGGGCACCTGCGGCCGAGGCCCCTTGAGGCCGCCTCCAGCGCCGCGCGCATGCGGTCGCGGTTCTCGCCTCGGTTGAAGTCGGTGTTTGGCGCGTTGCTGAACCTGGGCGCGGCCTTCGGGGCGGCGGTGGGCGCGCCCGCGCGAAGGGCCTCCGCCGGGTTGCGCAGCAGCACCTCGCGCGACGCGCCGCCGACGTCCTTCGCCCGCAGGAAGCCCTCGTTCGAGGTGTTCTCGAGCAGGCGGCGCACGAGGTAGGCCATGCCGGGAAGGAGATCGCCCACGGGGCAGTACTCGCGCACGCGCCGGCCGCACGCGACGAGCGCAGCCTTGAGCTCGTCTGCCATGCCGTAGAGCGCCTGGAACTCGTAGGCCCGGGGGTCCACCCCGAGCCTGTCGGCCTGGGCGATCGCGTGGGCGCAGGAGCGCACGTTGTGGGAGGCGAACGCGGGTGCGGCGATGTCGGCGTTCTGCAGGAGCAGCAGCGAGAGCTTCTCGTAGTTCGCGTCGCTCTCGGGCTTCTCGTCCCAGACGGGGACGGGCCAGCCGCGCTGCCCGGCGAGCGTCGTCTCGTAGTCCCAGTACGCGCCCTTCACCAGGCGCACGACGATCGGGCGGCCCGCCGTGCGGGCCCATCCGACCAGGTCGAGCAGGTCCCGCTCGCAGTCGCGCAGGTAGGCCTGGAGCGCGATGCCGACCGCCGGGCGCCTTCCGAACTCCTCCTCGGCGAGGATGGAGCGGAAGAGGGCGAGTGTCAGGTCCTTCAGGGCGTAGCTCTCCATGTCGAAGTTGATGAAGGCGCCGATCTCGGCGGCGCGCCTGAGGATGGGGCGCAGCCGCTCCTTGAGCGCCAGGATCGAGTGCTGCGGGTCCGCGGGGTGGACCTCGGGGGTGAGGGCGGACACCTTGACCGAGAGGTTGAGGCGCGGCAGGGGCCCGGCGGGCCCCGTGTCGCTGAAGCAGGCGCCCGGGCCGGAGTCCAGCGCGCCGGCCACCGTGTCGAGGACGTCCAGGTTGCGGCGCAGGAAGGCGTCCGCCTCGGCCTCGCTCACGACCGTCTCGCCGAGCAGGTCGATCGTCGTTGCGATCCCCGCCGCGGCGTTGCTCCTGAGGCGCTTCACCAGGTCGGCCGGCGTGGCCCCGGCGACGAACTGAGCGGCCATCGAGGTGACGTTGGCCTTGACCGGGCCCGCGACCAGCGCGGGGGCGAACGCGGCGGCGGCGAGCCCCGTCTTCATGGCCGGGCTCAGCTCGACCGCCTTGTCGCCCAGGTACTCCCGCAGGTGGCGCACGATCTCCGTGGAGGAGCCGAGCGAGGGGAGCACGTCGACGAAGCGGAAGAGCTGCGCCTTGAAGGCCGGGTCCTTCATGGACCACTCCATGATGCGGGCGTAGGCCCCCTTTTTGGAGAGGATGCCGGGGGAGGGGTGCGCCTCCATCAGGCGGAACAGGTTGCCGCCGATCGTTCGGATCGCGGCCTCGACCGCGGGATCTGCCTCAAGGAAGGGAAATTTTTTTGTCATGGACTTTCCGACGGTGTTTTAATGCACCGTTTATCTGCGGCTCGCTAAGAGTTTGCAAGGTGCCCGGGAAGCATGAGACGTTTTGAATGAGCGCTTATCCCCTGGGTAAGCGCCGGCAGGGTCCCTGCCGCGTTCGCTTTTCCACCCCCATGATCACCCGCACTCCCTGCACAGGATGGCTTCGCGTCGCGATGGCCGCCGTAGCCCTTGCCTGCCTGGCCGGAACCCCGAAGTCCTTCGGGATCGGCCCCAGGCCGCTCCCCCCCACGCTCGAGCAGCGCGTGGCAGACCTTGAAGCCTACGTGAACAACGGGGCGAGGACGCCCGACGTCGACTCGAGGGTCGCCGGCCCGGGCCCCGGGCACAACGCGTGGATGATGACGAGCGCGGCGCTCGTCCTGTTCATGACGCTCCCCGGCCTCGCGCTGTTCTACGGCGGGCTCGTGCGGCGCAAGAACGTCCTTTCGGTTCTCGCGCAGTGCATGGGCATCACGGGCCTCGTCACGATCCTGTGGTGGGCGGTGGGCTACAGCCTCGTCTTCGCGCCGGGGACGCCCTACATCGGCGGCCTCAGGTACGCCTTCCTTCGGGGCGTGGACTCCGCCCCGAACAACGACTACGGCCCCTGGGTCTCGCACAACGTCTTCGCGATGTACCAGCTCATGTTTGCGATCATCACGCCGGCGCTGATCGTCGGGGCGATCGCCGAGCGCATGAAGTTCACGGCGGTGCTCTTCTTCGTGGCCGCCTGGATGTTCGTGGTGTATTTCCCGCTCGCCCACATGGTGTGGGGCGTGGACGGCCTGATGAACGGCGCCGGGAACGCGGCGGCGCGCATCAGCGCGATCGACTTCGCCGGCGGGACCGTGGTCCACATGTCGTCGGGCTGGTCCGCCCTGATCCTTTGCCTCATCCTCGGCCCTCGGATCGGCTTCAAGCGGGAGATGATGCCGCCGCACAGCACCGTGCTCACCATGGTCGGCACGGGGATGCTCTGGGTGGGATGGTACGGGTTCAACGCGGGGTCCGCCCTGGGCGCCGACGTGAACGCCGCAACGGCCTTCACCGCGACGACGCTCGCGACGGCGGTCGGATCCGCCACCTGGGCGGGTCTCGAGTACGCGGTCAAGAGGCGGGCCTCGGTGCTCGGCTTCTGCTCGGGCGCGGTCGGCGGGCTGGTGGTGATCACTCCCGCCGCCGGCTATGTCGACTCCACCGGGGCCGTGATCATCGGCGTCTTCGCCGGCGCCGTCCCGTTCCTGTTCTGCAACAAGCTCAAGGCGGTCTTCGGCTATGACGACGCGCTCGACACCTTCGGGGTCCACGCGGTGGGCGGCACGATCGGGGCGTTCCTGACAGGCGTCTTCGCGACGGCGGCGGCCAATCACAGCCTGGCGGCCTCGAATCCGGCGGCCAAGGCCAACGGCCTGGCCGAGCTCGTGGCCCGTGGCGGCCTCTGGCACGAGCAGCTCATGGCCATGGGCATCACGCTCCTCCTCGCCGTCGTGGGGACCACCGTCCTCGGCTTCACCCTTAAGGCGTCGATGGGCCTGCGGCCCACCGTTGAGGTCGAGCGCCAGGGTCTAGACATAACTGAGCACGGGGAAGACGGTTACATATTCTGAGTCCCCCGGTCCCCTCCGGCCCGAAGCCCGCCTGCAAGAGCGGGCTTCTTTGTTGACCGGAATTGTGCGACTTTATGACCCCCACGGGTGTTCTGCACATGAACGATGAACCTACAGTGCAAAACCAACCCTCCGGGCTAGGCCCGCCGGCAGACTTTACGACCTTCATGCGTAAATACCAGGACATGGTCTTTTCCACCTCGGCGCGCCTCGTGAAGAACGACGCCCAGGCCGAGGACATTTCCCAGGAGGTCTTCATCAAGGCCCACGAGCATTTCGAGATGCTCTCGTCGAGCCCGGCCGCGGGCGGATGGCTCAAGACCGTCGCCACCAACCTCTCGCTCAACCACCTCCAGCGCTACCGCAACCGCTGGCGGTTCTTCTCGGAACTCGGCGGAGGCAAGGACTCCGAGGGGCAGGAGGCCCCAGAGGTCGACTTCGCTGCGCCCGAGACCTTCTTCGACGAGGTGAACGCCGAGGAGCGGCGCGCGTGGGTTGACGAGGCCTTGCGCAAGCTGCCCGACCACCAGCGGATCCCGCTGGTCCTCTATCATTTCGAGGACCTGGCCTATGAGGAGATCGCCCGGCGCCTCGGCGTCTCGCTCGCCAAGGTGAAGACCGACATCCTGCGGGCCCGCGCCGCGCTGGCAAAGATCCTCTCCCAAAGCGGCGCCTCCTTCGAGGCGCTCCCACACTGATTTCAACATGAACGCCCCAAATTCAGACAAGCTCGAGGCCTCACTCCACCGCGTTCTCCGGTCGGTTCCCGACCGCAGGGCCCCGGCGAGCCTCGAGGGCCGCGTCCTCGCCGAGCTGAGCCGGCGCGCCGCGCTCCCCTGGTGGCGCAAGTCGTTCTCGCACTGGCCCGCCTCAGTGCGCGCCGCCTTCTTCGTCAGTTCCGCGCTCGCCGCCGCCCTGATCGTCTCCGGGCTGATCGTCCTCGGGCGCAGCGCCGGGGCCGCCAGCCTGACGAGCGGCGCGTCCGAGCCCTTCGCCTGGCTGCGTGTGGCCCGCGACGTGGTCGCGTCCGCCAATTCCAACATCCGCGCCGTGATCGCCGCGATCCCGAGCCTCTGGCTCTATGGGATCCTCGGAATCGTCGCGGCCAGCTACATGGCCCTCGCCGCCATCGGCGCGACGGCCTACCGCGCCCTGTCCTTCAGCCGCTCCGCCCCGTGAACCCCTTTACCTCCATGAAACTCCGATTCAAGACGCTTCGTGCGGGCCTCGTGCTCGCCGCGTTCATCCCCTTTGCCACCGGCGCGCTCCTCGCGGACGCCGCCGCCCCGCAGGCGCCCACAAAGGCGCCTGAGACGCCCGTCCACGAGATCGGCGCCGCCCCCACGGCCGCCCCGGCCCCGGCCGCAGCCACGGCGCCCACCCCCGACTCCGCCCCCGCAGCGGCCACCGAGAAGGAGTGGCGCTCCAGCCGCAACGACGACAACAAGGTTACGGTCGGCGACGCCACCTACGTGGCGCGCGGAGAGAACGTCTTCGGCAACGCGGTCGCGGTGATGGGCCCGACGACCGTCGACGGCAGCGTCGACGGCAACGCGGTGGCCGTCATGGGCAGGACCACGATCAACGGTACGGTGCGCGGCAACGCGGTGGCCGTGCTCGGCAACCTCACGCTGGGACCCAAGTCCCATGTCGACGGCAACGCCGTTGGGCGCGCATAGTGCGACTCCCCAGTACCTTC
>CAYNLL010000076.1:0-7506 GCA_964398015.1 uncultured Opitutaceae bacterium
CACGCGCACGGTCGCGCACCGCAGGAGCACGGGCACGCACCCCGCCCGGAAGTCCACGAGCACAAGGCCCGTTCCCCGCAGCGAGGGGTCGACGCCGAGGACAAGGCCCGCGAACGCCCTCTTGGGAAACAGCTCGGAGGCGTCGGCCGCCGCGCCCCGCCGCCCTGCCGTCCGCGCGGGGACGGGCCTGCCCTGCAGCTTCGCGGTCCACATCTGCCTCGAGGTCATCCGTGCCATGGCCGGGCGGGTCAGAAAAGCATCCTCGCCCCGGCAACAAGGGTGAGGGCCAGCGCGATCGTCTCGAAGGCCTTCTGGTCGATCTTCCCAAGGAGCCATTTCCCGAACCACGCCCCCGCCAGCACCGCCGGGGCAAGGGCGAGGTTCGCCAGGAGGCTTTCTCGGGTCACGAGGTTCAGACTGATCATGAACGGCAGCTTGAACAGGTTGAGCAGGAGGAAGAAGACCGCCGCGGTGCCCATGTATTCCATCTTGGGAAGGCGCATGGCGAGCAGATAGATCACCATGAGCGGCCCAGAGGCGTTGGCCACGAGCGTGGTGAACCCCGCGAGGATCCCGATGGCCGGCGCGAACCAGAACCCGTGGCGCGACTCGCCGTCGGCGGGGCGAAGGCGCCGGTAGAGGTGGAGGAGCGCCAGGCCGGAGACGATCGCCCCGATGGCCATCCGCGACTGCCTCTCGTCCATTCGGCCCAGAGCAAAGTAGCCGATGACGACGCCCGCCCCCGCCCACGGGAACAGGCGCCAGAGGTGGCCCCACTGGGCGTGCCTGCGGTAGGAGAGCACCGCGTACACGTCCCCGACAAGCAGGAGCGGCAGCACGAGACCCGTGGAGCGCCGCGCGGGCATCACCGAGGCGAAGAGGGAGACGAAGAGCAGGCTAAGCCCCGTGATCCCCGTCTTCGACACCCCGACAAGGAGCGCTCCCAGGAGGGCCAGAAGCCATTGGCCTGCGTGAAAGTTCAATCGGCGGCCTCCATCGGCCCAGACTCGGGGGTGAAGGCGCCCGCAGCAACCGAGAACACCTGCCACTCGCCGAGCGCCGCGCCGGGCCGCCGCGTCCCGGTGGCGATCACCTGGGACTCCGGGTCGAGCGCCGACCAGAACCGGACCCTCCTCTCCGCGTCGAGCTCACCCAGGACATCGTCCGCCAGGAGAACGGGCCTGACGCCGCTGCGCCGATGAAACCACGCCGCCTGCGCCAGGCGCAAGGCGAGGACCGCCGAGCGCTGCTGCCCCTCGGAGGCGAAATCGCGCGCGTCGGAGCCGCGCACGCCGAACGCTAGGTCGTCGCGGTGCGGCCCTGTGAGGGTCGTCCCCATCTGGAGGTCGCGGGACCTGCCCGCCTCCAGGAGGGCAAGGAGCGCGTCACTGGTGGAGGCCGCCGCCGAGGGCGCATAGGCCAACTCCGCCTCCTCTGAGCCGTCGCACAGGCGCCCGTAGGCCGCCTTCATCTCCGAGGCGAGCTCGGCGACCCCCGCCTCGCGCAGGGTCACGATACGGGCCCCGGAGGGCGCCAGGGCCCGCTCGAACGCCGCCACCTCGGCCACGCCGCCATCTCGCCTCCTGAGCAGGCTGTTCCTGGCCGCCAGGGCCCCGTTGTAGGCCTGCAGCGCGGCGAGGTAGGCCGGGTCCATCGCGGAAAGCGTCAGGTCCAGCCACCGCCGCCTGAGCTGCGGCGCGCCCCGCACGAGCTGCAGGTCCTCCGACGAGAAGACCACCGTCGGGAACTGGCCCAGGTGGTCCGCGAGCCGGGTCACCCTCTGTTCGTTGCGCCAGAGGCCCTTGCCGTCCCCCCGGATCCTGATCGTCACGCCCTCCGCGCCGGTCCCCTCCCGCTCGATCTCGCAGGCGATCGCCGCCTCGGGCTGGCCCTGCATGATCAGGTGGCGGCTGTCCGACGTGCGGAACGAACGGAGCGCGGTGAGGAAGCCCGCCGCCTCGAGCAGGTTCGTCTTCCCCTGCCCGTTGGCACCCACCATGAACTGGCGGCGGCCCTCGAGGCCGAGCGCCGCCAGCGGCACGTTTCGGAAGTGCCTGAGGGTGAGCTTGCGGATGATCATTGCAGGGTGCCGGGACGGTCGCCACCGGATTCAACCAAGAGGCCGAATATTTCTGTCGCCCGCAAGTCCGCAGCCCTTTTTGATTGCCGCATGTCTCTCGATGAGTCGCTGGACCGGACCATCCGCACCCTTGAATCGCTCACGGAAATCAGGCCGTCGATCGACGCTGCGGCGGCCCTGGTCGTTGGCACCCTGCGCCACGGGGGCAAGCTCCTGATCTGCGGCAACGGCGGCAGCGCCGCCGAGGCCGCCCATTTTGCGACCGAGCTGGTGGGCCGCTTCGACCTGAACCGGCGCTCCCTTCCCGCGGTCGCCCTGTCCTCGGACGCCTCGCTGGTCACCTGCATCGGCAACGACTACGGCTTCGAGCAGGTGTTCGCCCGCCAGGTCGCGGGGCTGGCCCGGCCGGGCGACCTCGTTGTCGTCCTCTCATCGAGCGGGAAGTCACCCAATATCATCGCCGCGCTGCGGGAGGCGGAGCGCCTCGGTCTTAACACCCTCGCCTTCCTCGGCCGGGGGGGCGGCGCGGCGAAGGGCCTGGCCACCTGCGAGATCCTGGTCCCGGGCGAGGCGGGCGGCCCCGCCCAGGAGTCCCACCTCTTCCTCATCCACTATTTCTGCGAACTGGTCGACAGCACTTTCAAATGAGCAACGACAAAAAACAGCCGGGTGAACAGGCCGTCATCAAGACGTCCTATGGTGAAATGACGGTGGCCTTCTGGCCGGACGTCGCCCCCAAGACGGTCGAGAACTTCAAGAAGCTCGCCCGCGAGGGATTCTACGACGGGACGGCGTTTCACCGCGTGATCAAGGGCTTCATGATCCAGGGGGGCTGCCCCAACACGAAGGCCGGCAAGGGCGGCGCGCCGGGGACCGGGGGACCGGGCTACACCGTTAAGGCCGAATTCAACGCGAAGCCGCACGTGCGCGGGGTGCTCTCCATGGCGCGCTCGGCGCATCCGGATTCGGCGGGAAGCCAGTTCTTCATCTGCCACGGCGACGCGCGTTTCCTTGACCGCCAGTACACAGCCTTCGGGGAGCTGGTCTCCGGCGCCGAGGTCCTCGACCTGATCGCGGCCGTCCCGACGTCGGGGAGCGAGCGCAGCACCCCGGTGGAGCGCATCGCCCTTGAGAGCGTGACGATCGTCCCGTCGGCGGCCTAGGCGTAGCCGAGGGCCTGCGCGACGGCCTCGTAGATCACGCGCCCTTCGCGGGTGTTCACGCCCATCGCCAGGCCCCGGTGCTCGGCGAGGGCCGCCGCTACGCCCTTCTGCACGATCAGCGCCACGAACGGCTCGGTGGCCTGCGTCAGGCCCAGCGTCGACGTCCGCCCGACGAGCGCGGGCATGTTGGGCACCGCGTAGTGGACGACCCCGTACTGCTCGTACACGGGCTCCTTGTGCGAGGTCGGCCGTATGCTCTCGATGCAGCCGCCCTGATCGATCGCAATGTCGACGATCACGCTGCCCGGGCGCATGCGCGCGACCATGGCGCTCGTGACCACCGTCGGCGCCTTGGCCGCCGGGATGAGGACGGCCCCCACCAGGAGATCGGCGTCGGCCACGCAGGCCTCCAGGTTCGCCGGGTTGGACATCAGCGTGACCACGCGGCCGCGGTACTCGGAGTCGAGCGACTCGAGCTTGCGGGTGTCAAGGTCGAGGACCGTCACGCGGGCGCCCATCCCCGCGGCCATCTGGACCGCGTGCGCGCCCGAGTTTCCCGCCCCGACCACGACGACATGCCCCGGAAGCGTGCCGGGGATGCCCCCCAGGAGGACGCCCGATCCCCCGTGCTGGGACTGGAGGAAGTAGGCGCCGACTTGGATCGCCAGGCGGCCCGCGATCTGTGACATCGGCTTGAGGAGCGGGAACGAGCCGTCGGAGCCCTCGACCGTCTCATAGGCAATCCCCAGGATGTTCTTCTTGAGGAGCACCTCGGCGAGCGCGGGACCGGCCGCGAGGTGAAGGTAGGTGAAGAGCGTCTGACCCTCCTCAAGGAGGTCGTATTCCGCGGCCAGCGGCTCCTTGACCTTGAGGATGAGCTCGGACGACTTCCATACCCTGCGCGCGTCCGCGGCCAGGGTAGCCCCGGCGTCCCGGTACTCCGCGTCCGTGAAGCCCGCGCTCAGGCCGGCGGACTTCTGGATGAGGACCCTTGCCCCCAGGGAAACGCAGCGGCGGCACAGGCTCGGCGTCATCGAGACGCGTGTTTCCCCGATCTTGATCTCCTTGGGAACTCCTATGGTCATGGCCCCGAGACTGGCAGCGCGGCAGGGGTGAGACAAGGACCAAGACTCCCCCGCCGGGGCTTGGAATCCGCGCGGAGTTGCCCCATTGAGTCAGGCGATGCCCAAGATGCTCAACCTGATGGTGGCCTGCGCCGAGAACCGCGTGATGGGGCGCGAGAACAGGCTCCCCTGGAGGATCCCGGAGGACCTCAGGTTCTTCCACGAGGAGACCGCGGGAAGGACGATCGTCCTCGGCCGCATCTGCTACCAGACCTGGCCGCGGGCGCGCGAGGACGGCAGGAGGCTGGTCGTGGTCACGAGCAACCCCTCCCTCCAGAGGGAGGGTGTCCGCGTCGCCCGGTCGGTGCCCGAGGCCCTGGAGGTCGCCGAGGCGATGCCGGGGGAGATCTATGTCAACGGCGGCGAGCGGATCTTCGGGGAGGTGCTGGCCATGGACAGGCCCATGCGCCTCCACCTGACCTTGGTCCACGCCGAAGTCCCCGGCGACCGGTATTTTCCCGAATGGCGCCACCTCGTGTGGCGCGAGGTGGCGCGGCGGGAGAGCTCGGACGCTAATTACCGCTACACCTTCTACACGCTCGAGCGTTAGCGACCGGCCTGGAGGGCGGCGTGGGCGCGTGCGACCTCGACGTACTTTTCCGCCCACTTCCTCAGGCCGCCCTGCTCCTCGGCCGACAGGGCGCGCACCACCTTCGCCGGGGAGCCGTACACGAGCGAGCCGGCGGGGCATTCAAAGCGCTGCGGCACCAGGGCGTTGGCGCCCACGATGCTCCTGGCGCCGATGACGGCCCCGTCCAGAACAGTCGCCCCCATGCCGATCAGGCACTCGTCGCCGATCCTGCAGGCGTGGATGATGGCGCCATGCCCGATCGTGCACCATGAGCCGATGTGCGCGCCATAGTCGTCGGCCAGGTGGACGACCGCATTGTCCTGGATGTTGCTGCCCTCGCCCACCCTGATCTCGTTGATGTCCCCGCGCAGCACCGAGCCGTAGAAGACGCTGGTGCCCGGGCCGAGCACCACGTCGCCGACCACGGTCGCGCTGGCGGCGATGAACACGCAGCCCGCCGTGTCCGGCGAGCGTCCCAGGTGCCTCTCGAGCCTTTGGCTTACGTTCATGGGTTTACTTCTCCTTTGAATAGGGCACGCCTATGGCGCGGGGGGCAACCGCCGCGCCCACGAAGCCGGCGAGCAGGAGCACCGTGAGGACATACGGCAGCGCGATGATGAACTGCACGGGAACGACGCCCACGACGGGGATCGCTACGCCCTGGAGCCGCGCGGCGCCGGCGTCGGCAAACGCGAACAGCAGGCAGGCCGCGAGCGTCGGATAGGGCCTCCATTTGCCGAAGACCATCGCCGCCAGGGCGAGGTAACCCTTCCCCGCCGTCATGTCCCTGACGAAGCCCGCGCTCGCCGCCGTGGAGAGGTACGCCCCCGCAACCCCGCACAGGACTCCCGAGATGACCGAAGCCTGGTAGCGCAGGCCGTTGACCGAGATCCCCGCCGTGTCCACGGCCAGCGGGTTCTCGCCGACGGCGCGCAGACGCAGCCCCAGCCTCGTGCGGTGGAGCACCCACGCGCTGACCGGCACCAGCGCCACCGCGAAGTAGACGATCAGGTTGTAGCCGCTGATCAGGTCGGCATAGACGAGGCCCGGCACCGGGTGGCGCCTCGCGGCCTGGGCCCACGGCCATGCGATGCCGAGGAAGCGCTGGCCCGGCCCGTCGAGCTGCGGCGTCTGGCCGCCCTGGTCGAACCACGCGAGCGCAAGCGCCGGGGCAAGACCGGCGACCACGATGTTGACCGCCATCGCGGCAACGACCTGGTTGCCCCTGTGGGTCACACATGCAAACGCGATGACGAGGGCGAGCGCTACCGAGGTCGCGATCCCGGCTCCCATGCCGAGCCAGGCGGAGCCCGTGGTCGCCGAGACCGCGGCGGCCGCAAACGCCGCCGCGAGCATCTTGCCCTCCAGCCCCAGGTCGATGAGGCCGGAGCGCTCGGAGTAGAGGGCCGCCTGCGAGGCGATCACCAGCGGAGTCGCCACGCGCACCGTCGCGGCCAGCAGCAGGAGGATGTCCTTGTAGGTCTCCATCTATCGGCGCGCGGACCCCAGGACCGCCGAGAGCGGCGCCCGGAAGACGTTCTCCAGGGCGCCGCAGAAGAGGATGACGAGCCCCTGGATGAGGATCACCATGTCGCGGTTCACGTGGGGCATGTCGAAGGAGAGCTGCGAGCCCCCCTGGTAGAGCGCCCCGAAGAGCAGCGATGCCGCGAGGATGCCGACGGGGTGGTTTCTCCCCATGAGCGCCACGGCGATCCCCACGAATCCCGCGCCCCCGGGGAAATCAAGGAGGATGCGATGCTGGGAGCCCATGAGCTCGTTGACGCCCAGGCAGCCGGCAAGGCCGCCCGAGATCAGCATCGCCACCAGGATGGTCCGCTCGGCCGAGATCCCCGCGTAGAGCGCGGCCTGCGGATTCTGGCCGAACACCCTGAGCGTGTAGCCCCAGCGCGTGCGCCAGATGAACGCCCACACGAGGAGGCACGCGGCGAGCGCAAGGACCGACGCCAGGTTGAACGGAGACGGGGCGAAGGAGATCCCGATCCGGGCGAGGACCTCGTGCACCGGCGGCATGAACGTGCCCGGTGCGAACTCGCGCGTCTCGGGCGATTGCTGGCCCGGCTTGATGAGCACGTTGACCAGGAGGTAGGTCATCAGTGCGGAGGCGATGAAGTTGAACATGATCGTCGTGATCACGATGTGGCTGCCCCGGCGGGCCTGGAGCCACGCCGGCACGAGGGCCCAGGCGGCGCCAAAGACGCACCCGGCCGCGATCGCCATCGGGACAACGATCCACGGCGACCACGACCCGAAGGCGAGGCACACCAGCCCCGAGCCCAGACCGCCGACGTAGGCCTGCCCCTCGCCCCCGATATTGAACAGGCCCGCGTGGAACGCGACCGCCACGGCCAGGCCCGTGAAGACGAAGTCGGTCGCATAAAAAAGCGTGTACCCCAGGGAGTCCTGCGAGCCGAAGGCGCCGGCGGTCATCAGCTTGAGGGCGGCCCACGGGCTCTCCCCGATCAGGCGGATGACCACGCCTGAGATCGCGAGCGCCGCGCACAGGTTAAGGAGCGGCAGGAGGCCGAACTCGGCCCAGCGCGGGAGCGT
>CAYNLL010000076.1:7516-10272 GCA_964398015.1 uncultured Opitutaceae bacterium
GTGTCCCGGCGGCCTTCATCCCGGCACCCCCTGCCTCTCGCCGGCCATGAGGAGGCCCAGGGCCTCCTCCGTCGCCCCGGCGCCAGGGACCTCGCCCACGATCTCCCCCCCGGCCATCACGAGGATGCGGTCGGAGAGCCCCATGATCTCGTCGAGCTCGACCGACACCAGGAGGATCGCCTTGCCCGAGTCCCTCAGCTGCACGATGCGCCTGTGGATGAACTCGATCGCCCCGATGTCCACGCCCCGGGTGGGCTGGCCGACGATCAGCACCGACGGGTCGCAGTCGATCTCGCGCGCCAGGACCAGCTTCTGCTGGTTGCCCCCGGAGAAGGCCGTGAGGCGGAGCGTAGCCACCGGCGGCCGCACGTCGTACTCGGCCATCTTGCGGTCGCAGTCCGCTCGGATCGCGTTCCTCCGCAGGAAGCCCGCGCGGCTGTACGCCGGCCTGCCCTGGTACCCGAGGATCGAGTTGTCCTGGGCCGAATAGCTGCCGACGACCCCCATTCTGAGCCTGTCCTCTGGCACATGGGCGATCCCAAGGGCCCGGCGGCCGCGGGCGCCGCCGGCGTCCCGGGCGATGTCGCGCCCCCTGAGGACGATTTCGCCGCTCGCCACCCGGCGGATTCCGGCAAGGGCCTCCAGCAGCTCGGACTGGCCGTTGCCCGATACGCCGGCGATGCCGACGATCTCGCCCGCCCTCAGGGTGAAGGTGGCCCCCTTGACGCGGGCGACCCCTAGGCGGTCGCGCACCTCGAGGTTCCTCACCTCGAGGAGATCCGGGCCGGGGCGCGCGGGCCCCTTCTCCACCCTGAGCAGCACGGCGCGGCCCACCATCTGCTCGGCTAGCGCGCGCGGCGAGGTGTCCCTCGTCGCGGTCTCGTGGATCACGGCGCCCTGGCGCATGACGGTCACGCGGTCGGTGCTCGCCATGATCTCCCCGAGCTTGTGGGTCACGAGGATCACCGTCTTGCCCTCGTCGCGCAGGAGGCGCAGCATCCTGAAGAGCTGCTCCGCCTCGGACGGCGTGAGGACGGCCGTGGGCTCGTCGAGGATGAGGATCTCGGCGCGGTGGTGGAGCGCCTTGAGGATCTCGACCCGCTGCTGCATCCCCACCGGAAGGTGGCCCGTCTCCTCATCGAGGGGCACCTCAAGCCCGTATTCCCTCCCCAGCCGCTCCAGGTTCGCGCGGGCCTCCGCCAGCCCCGCCCCGAGCGTCCTGCCCCCCTCGACCCCCAGGACGACGTTCTCCAGCACCGTGAAACGGTCGACGAGCATGAAGTGCTGGTGCACCATCCCGATGCCGGCCCCGATCGAGTCGCGGGGGCGTCCGATGTGGACCCGCCGGCCGTTCACGAGGATCTCGCCCGCATCGGCCTGGTGGAAGCCGTAGACGATGTTCATCAGCGTCGACTTCCCCGCGCCGTTCTCGCCAACCAGGCCGTGGATCGAGCCGCGGGCAACGGCGAGGCTGACGGCCCTGTTCGCGTGAACCGAGCCAAAGTGCTTGTCTATCCCGCGCAGCTCGAGGGCGGGCCCGAAAGACGACCCGCCGGGAGCCTGGGGCGCTGCGCTCGCCGGTTCCACGATCCTAGGGAGACTTGTACTCGGGGACGGCCAGCGTGCCGGCGATGATGTCCGCCTTCGCCTGGTTGAGGCGTTCCTCCATCTGGGCGGAGATCAGCTTCCTGTTGTACTCGTCCAGCGAGTAGTCGACCCCGTGCTCCGCCAGGCCGAGCGCCTTTGGGCCCGCCTTCCAGGTGCCGTTCCTGGCCTCGTTGAAGACGGTCTCAACCGCGACGTCCACGCGCTTGACCGCCGAGGTCAGGACGCTCCCCGGGTGCAGGTAGTCCTGGTTGCTGTCGCACCCGATGCTCAGCATCCCCGCGTCCGCGGCTGCCTGCATGACGCCCAGGCCCGTCGCCCCTGCGGCGTGGAAGACGACGTCGGCGCCCCCGTCGAACTGGCTCTTCGCCAGCTCGGCGCCCGCCGAGGGGTTTGTCCAGGCGGCCGGGGTCGTCCCCGTCATGTTCTCGACGACCTCGATCTTCGGGTTCACGTAGACCGCGCCGGCCTTGTACCCCATGGCGAACTTCCTGATGAGCGGTATGTCCATGCCGCCCACAAACCCGACCTTGCCCGTCTTCGAGACGAGCGCCGCCGCCATCCCGCAGAGAAAGGACGACTCCTGCTCCCTGAACGTGATCGACTCGACGTTGGGAAGGTCCACCACCGCGTCGATGAGCGCAAATTTAACGTTCGGAAACTCCTTCGCCACCACCTCGACCGCCGAGGCCTGGGTGAATCCCACCGCGACGATGATGCTCGCCCCGCGGCGGGCGAACTTCCGCATGATCTGCTCGCGCTGGGAGGCGTTCTGGATCTCGAACTCCCCCACCGTGATCCCCGTGCTCTTCTTGAAGCGCTCCGCGCCCTCGCTCGCAGACTGGTTGAACGAGCGGTCAAACTTGCCCCCGAAATCGTAGATGATGGCCGGTGAGAAGTCGGCCGCCGCCGCCGCGCACGGGAGCGCGGCCGCGAGCGCGAGGGCGAGGCAAGCGCGCGCCGACCTCAGGGAATGGCGACTGGGCTCAGGTTCCATATCTGCTCGGAGTATTCGCGAATGGTGCGGTCGCTGGAGAACTTCCCCACCCGCGCGGAGTTCATGATGGCCTTGCGCGCCCAGCCGGCCTTGTCGCGGTAGGCGGCATCGACCTTCGCCTGGCAGTCGCTGTACGAGCGGAAGTCGGCGAGCA
>CAYNLL010000077.1:0-10219 GCA_964398015.1 uncultured Opitutaceae bacterium
CCCGTACGTCGACTATGAATCCGAGTACAGGGACTACCGCGCCACCGACCGGCTTGCCGAGTTCGACGACCTCTGGCGCGTGGCCTCGCGCTACATCGCGGCAAACCTTCCCGAGGGCCCCGTCGAATGGCTCGACTTCGGCTGCGGGGCGGGCGGCCTGCTCAAGTACCTCAGGGACACGGGGGAGCTCCGCTCCGGGGGCCGCGCGTGGTCGGTCCGCGCCAGCGGGCACGACGTGGGCACGTATGCGGAGCGACTGGGCCGGGAGGGCGGATTCCGGATCCTCGACGCGGGCCAGCTGGCGTCGGAGCCCGACGGCCGCTACGACGTGATCAGCCTGATCGAGGTGGTCGAGCACATCGAATTCCCCGACCCGGTCTTCGCGCTCGCCGCCAGGCTCCTCAGGCCCGGGGGCCTGCTCCTGGTGACGACGGGCAACGTCGCGAGCCCCGTCGCGCGGGCCAAGGGGCTGGGCTACGCCTACGTGCTCCCGGAGATCCACGTCGGCTACTTCACGCCCCGCACCCTGGAGCTCCTCTACGCCCGCCACGGGCTTGCCCCCGTGCGCTTCCGCTACGACGGCGCGGTGCGCTTCAAGGTGATCAAGACCCTGCGCACCCCCGGCCGCCAGCGGATCGCCCGGCTGGCGCTGCGCCTGCCGTTCGCGGTGCGGCTCGTGGACATGCTCTTCGGCACCTCGCGGATGCCCTGCGCGGCGAAGCGGCGCTGAGGGCCTCCCCCGTTTCCGGAATTTCACACGGCGAGGGCCGGGACGGGGCACTTCCTGCTGGAATCGCCTGGGGGCCCTGCGAGAATGCTCCCATGCGTCACTCCAGGATCCTCCAGGCCCTGCTCGCCTGCGCCGCGGCCGCCGCGTGCCGTGGCGACGAGGGGGCCCCCGCCTCCCCGCCCCCGATCGAGTCCGTCGCCGCCCGGCTTCCCCCGGAGGTCGGCGCCGCGGCCCGCAAGTGGCTCAACGAGGACCCGAAGGAGCTCAAGGCCCTGCAGGCGTTCTCGCCCGGCGCCCTGGAGCAGGAGGTCATGGTCGCCCTTGCGGGCGAACCGGCCGCGGCGGACTTCGTCCTCGGGCGGATGGGCAGCGAGACGCCCGAGACGGACGTCCTGATCCTCAGGGTGATCGCGTTCGACGCGTTCTGGGTGGACGAGCCCGGCGTGCTCCCGGGCCTCCAGAGGCTTGCCGAGTCCGCGACCGACACCGACCTCATGCTGGCCTACATGGATGCCGAGCGGCGGATCGAGGACAAGCGCCTGCGCAGGGTCCTGACGGCGAGGATCGCCGACGCGCGCCGAGCGGGCGACGCGAAGGCCCTCGCCGCGCTGGCCGAGGCCGACGAGCGCTGGCTCATGACCGAGCGCGGCGCCTCACTCCCCGGATTCCTGCGCCGGGCGCCCGCGGTGTTCGCGGTGAAGCCGGCCGGCCAGCCCGTGAGGGTCGTGGGGATGGGGGACTTCGGATCGGGAACGCAGGCGCAGAGGGACGTTGCGGCCGCGATCGTCCGCATGGGAGCGGCGGCGCCCTTCGACTTCGGGCTCACCTTCGGCGACAACTTCTACCCGTCGGGGATGAAGGGGCCCGACGACACCCGCTGGCGCGACTGGTGGGAGACGCTCTACGGCCCGCTCGGCGTCGTGTTCTATCCCACGCTCGGGAACCACGAGTGGTACTCGGACGACGGCGCCGCCGCCGAGATCATCTACAGGAGCGCGACGTGGCGCTTCCCGGCGCCCTACTACACCTTCACGGCGGGTCCCGTGCAGTTCTTCGCGGTCGACACGACCGAGCTCTCCGAGGCCCAGGTCCTCTGGCTCGACAGGGAGATCGGCGCGAGCACCTCGCACTGGAAGGTGGTCTACGGACACCACCCGATCTTCGCCCCGGAGCGCAATGGGAGGGCCGGGATGTACATGGCGTACATGCAGGCGCGCCTCTGGCCGGTCATCCGCGGCAGGGTCGACGCCTACCTCTGCGGGCACCAGCACGCCATGGCCCACATGGACCCCAGGGACGGCGTCCACTTCTTCATGAGCGGAGGCGGCGGGGCGCCCCTCGGGAAGGTGGCCAAGAAGGACCCGAACGCGATCTTCGCGGAGTCGCGGTTCGGCTTCCTCACGCTCGAGGCGGACGCCTCGAGGCTCAAGATCGGCATCTTCGACACGGACGGGAAGCCCTTCGACGCTGAGGTCATCACGAAGTGATGGCGGCGCGCGCCCGAACGTGCTAGGCGTTGGGCCAGCCGTTCAGCCTCCATGCCGTCCACGCCCCGCTCCCCGGGCGCGCGCCTGCGCGCCGCACTCAAGAAAGAGCGCCCCCTCCAGGTGGTCGGGACGGTCAACGCCTACTGCGCCCTGCTCGCGGAGCGGGCGGGCTTCAGGGCAATCTACCTCTCCGGGGCCGGGGTCGCCAACGCCTCCCACGGGCTGCCGGACCTCGGGATCACGAGCCTGAACGACGTGTGCGAGGACATCCGCAGGATCACGCAGGCGACCGACCTGCCCCTGCTGGTCGACGCCGACACCGGCTGGGGGGGCGCCTTCATGATCGCGCGCACGGTGAGGGAGATGACCCGGGCCGGGGCCGCCGGGTGCCACATCGAGGACCAGGTGCAGGCCAAGCGCTGCGGCCACCGCCCGGGCAAGCAGCTGGTGAGCGCAGGGGAGATGTGCGACCGGATCCGCTCCGCGGTCGACGCCAGGGTCGACGCAGGCTTCGTCGTGATGGCGAGGACGGACGCCCACGCGAGCGAGGGCGCGGCAGGGGCCATCGAGCGGGCTCTCGCGTACGCGGACGCCGGGGCCGACATGATCTTCGCCGAGGCGCTCACGAGCCTTGCGGAATACGCCGCGTTCACGTGCGCGCTCGGGAAGGTCCCGGTGCTCGCCAACATCACCGAATTTGGGAAGACGCCGCTCTTCACCCGCGACGAGCTCAAGGCGGCCGGGGTCGCGATCGCGCTCTACCCGCTGGGGGCGTTCAGGGCGATGAGCCGCGCCGCCGAAGGGGTGTACGCCGCGGTGCGCCGGGAGGGCACCCAGAAGTCGGTCGTCGCCTCCATGCAGACGCGCGCCGAGCTCTACGAGGTGCTGGGCTACGAGGCCTACGAGCGCAGGCTGGATCGCTTAGGCGGCGGGAAGGGCGGAAAGGGCGGGGCGTGAGCAAGAAGTCCGTCACGCTCTCGGGGGTCGTCGCCGGCGCGACCGCGATCTGCACGGTCGGGCGCGCGGGAAACGACCTGCACTACCGCGGCTATGACATCGTGGACCTGGCGGAGAGGGCGACGTACGAGGAGGTCGCCCACCTCCTGATCCACGGCGAGCTGCCGGGGCAGGCGGCGCTGGACGCCTACCGGAGCCGGCTTGCAGAGTACCGGGAGCTGCCCAGGGCCGTGCGCGAGATCCTGGAAAAGATACCGGCCAAGGCGCACCCGATGGACGTCCTGCGCACCGGGTGCTCGGCGCTCGGCGCCGCCTTCCCCGAGAGCCCCGCGCACGGCACCGAGCAGGCCCGCGTGATCTCGGACCGCCTGCTGGTCTCGCTGTGCTCGATGCTCCTGTACTGGCACCACTTCGCCGCGGGGGGGCGCAGGATAGAGACCGCGACCGACGAGCCCTCGCTTGCCGGGCACTTCCTGCGTCTGCTGCACGGCAGGCCGGCCCCCGGCGCCCACGTGCGCGCGCTGGACCGGGGGCTCATCCTCTACGCGGAGCACGAGTTCAACGCGTCCACTTTCACGGCGCGCGTGATCGCGGGGACCGGCGCGGACCTCCATTCCGCCGTCTGCGGCGCGATCGGCGCCCTGAGGGGCCCGAAGCACGGCGGCGCCAACGAGGTGTCGATCGAGATCGCGCTGCGCTACAGGACCGCGGACGAGGCCGAGGCGGACATCCGCGCCCGGGTGGGCGCCGGGGAGATCATCATCGGCTTCGGGCACCCCGTCTACACGATCTCCGACCCGCGCAGCCCGATCATCAAGGAGATCGCCCGCGTGCTGTGCGCGGACGGGGGCGATCCCGTCCTCTTCGGCGTCTGCGAGAGGATCGAGGACGTGATGCGGGACACGAAGCGGATGTTCCCCAACCTCGACTGGTACAGCGCGCCCGCGTTCCGGATGCTCGGCATCCCGACGCCCATGTTCACGCCCGTCTTTGCGGTCGCGCGCACGGCGGGCTGGGCGGCCCACGTGATCGAGCAGAGGATCGACGGCAAGATCATACGCCCGGGGGCGACCTACACCGGCCCCGAGCCGAGGCCCTTCGTCCAGATCGCGGACCGCTGACATGTCCCACGCCGACCCGCTCCGGGCAGACCGGCCGCCGCCGGACCCCCTCCTCGTCCAGATCGCCGACTACGTGCTCGACACGGGCCGGGCGAGCGGCGCCCTGGCCCTCGAGACGGCCCGGCTCTGCCTGATGGACACGCTGGGCTGCGGCTTCCTCGCCCTGGGCTACCCGGCGTGCACGCGCCTGCTCGGACCGGTCGTCCCGGGCGCCACCCTCCCCGACAGGGGCGCGCGGGTTCCCGGGACGCCGCATGAGCTCGATCCCGTCCGCGCGGCGTTCAACATCGGGGCGATGGTGCGCTGGCTCGACTTCAACGACACGTGGCTGGCGGCCGAGTGGGGGCACCCCTCGGACAACCTGGGGGCGATCCTCGCGGTCGCCGACTACGCGGGCCGCTCGGGGGACGCGCCGGGGCGCTCCCCGCTGCTGGTGCGCGACGTGCTCGTGGCCATGGTACAGGCGCACGAGGTCCAGGGCGTGCTGGCGCTCGAGAACGCGTTCAACCGCGTCGGGCTGGACCACGTGCTCCTGGTGAGGATCGCGTCGGCCGCGGTGGCGACGCGCCTCCTCGGCGGCACGCGCGATCAGGTCGTCAACGCCCTCTCGAACGCCTTCCTCGACGGGGGGGCGCTCAGGACCTACCGCCACGCCCCGAACACGGGCTCGCGCAAGAGCTGGGCGGCGGGCGACGCCACGAGCCGGGGCGTCGTGCACGCGCTCATGGCGCTGAAGGGGGAGATGGGATACCCCGGCGCGCTCTCGACGCCCACGTGGGGCTTCCAGGACGTCGTCCTGCGGGGCAGGCCGCTCGCCGTTCCCGCGCAGGGACTCGGCAGCTACGTGATGGAGAACGTCCTCTTCAAGATCTCGTTTCCCGCGGAGTTCCACGCGCAGACGGCGGTGGAGGCCGCGATCGCGCTCCACGCCGAGGTGGCCCCGCGCCTGGGGGAGGTCGAGCGCGTCGTCCTGGAGACGCAGGAGAGCGGCAAGCGGATCATCGACAAGACCGGGCCCCTGTCCAACCCGGCGGACCGCGACCACTGCCTGCAGTACATGGCCGCGGTGGGGCTCATCAAGGGCTCGCTCTCGGCGGACGACTATGAGGACGGCGCGGCGGCGGACCCGCGGATCGACGCGCTGCGCGCCCGGATGGAGGTGGTGGAGAACACGGCCTTCACCCGCGACTACCTCGACCCCGCGAAGCGGTCGATCGCCAACTCGGTCCAGGTGTTCTTCCGCGGGGGCGGCGGGACCCGTCGCGTGGCCGTCGAGTACCCGGTCGGGCACCGTCGCAGGCGCGAGGAGGGGATCCCGCTCCTGCACGCCAAGTTCGAGGGCGCGGTCCGAGGGCATTTCGGGCGCGCCCGCGCGGACGCGATCCTCGGGCAGTTCTCGCAGCTGGCGGCGCTCGACGCGGTCCCGGTGTCCCGCCTCCTGGCGATGCTGGCCGTCTAGGGCTGCTGCGGCTTCTGCGAGCTGGGCACCTCGACCGGCTCGCCCACCTGGACGCTGCCCGCGGGCACGTCGTAAGCCTGGATGCCGTCCGTCGTCCCCCCAAAGTAGGGCATGGCGGTGCGCGCCATGACGTGCAGCACGTCCGAGAGCTTCTGGCCCTGGTGGAGCGGCACCGCGACGAAGGTCGCCCAGACGCAGGGGGCGTCCTTGCCCCTGGTCCGCACGTCGTCGAACCTGAACGCCTCAAGGAGGATCAGGGCGTAGTCGCGCGTCGCCCCGCCGTCGGAGATGTTCTCCACCGTGTACTGGTTCAGGTCCTGGCCGGCGAACGTCTGCTGCGTCTGCATGAGGGTCGCCACGTTGATGGCCTCCATCGGGTCCTGCCCGGAGCGGTCGTCCTGCAGGGCCAGTTCGCCGATCACGTGCGCCTGGCCCGGGTGGTCGCCGCGGAAATTCGACACCAGGCCGTCATTTCCCCAGGTGACCTTGTCGGTCCTGACGGTGGGCTTGCGCCAGAGGCGCTCCCCGAAGTGGATCCTCAGCAGGTAGTCTATCCTCTTCGGGATGTAGCCCGCCTGGGCCTCGTAGAGGACGTTGAAGTATCCCCGGTGGGCGAGCTCGACCGCGAGCTCCCGGTAGAGGGTCTCCAGCGGGATGTCGTTGTGGTACATGTGCCCCGGCGCGAACGCGTAGAAGAGGGGCTTGTCCGGCACGGGGTTCTCGGGGGCCGAGGGATGGGCGCTGACGGGGGCGTTGACCCTCTGGTAGAGCTCCTGCTCCGAGAGCTGGGAGTAGTTGGCCGCTGAAACGGACACCGGAACCGGAGCCTTCGACCAGTCCATGCTGGAGACGCACCCGCCCGCGAGGACCGGCAGGAGCAAGGCCGCCGCAATGCGCACTCCCCTTTTCCTCATTTTTGTCCGTCCGGACTGCCCCCGTCCAGGACCACTTTCCACGTTCCGTCGGGCTGGTGCTTCCAGATCGTGACGTAGGTGCCCATCCCGACGTAGGGCGGGGCGCCTTTCTTTCCGCTGGGGACGGTCAACGTGTAGCGCCCCCAGGTGTAGCCGAGGTCGCCCGAGGCGCTTACGTCGACGAAGGAGGGCTCCCAGATGAGGGTCGCCGTCTTGGGCACCTGCATGAACGTGTTCCTGACGGCGTCGGGGCCCGATCGGGAGTCGCCCAAGATCTTCCCGTCGGGGGTGATGACGCCGAGGAACGAGGCGGTGATCCCGTCCTTCTGGGCGGCGGCGGCGAAGGCCTTGTCGGCCGCCAGGATCTCCGCCTTGAACTTCTCCGTGCCCGACGGCGAGCATCCGGCCAGCAGCGCGAGGGCGCAGAGCGAGAGGGCGGCGGTCTTGGGACTCATGGGGCGGATCGTCGGCGGCACCATGCCCTCGGGGGGCTGTTTTCGCAAATCCTAACTGGCTTGGGCGCTTGCCCTCCCGGCGGCCAGCGGATTCTCTCTCGCCATGAAGCCGATGCAGAAACTTGCCATGGCGCTGGCGGCGGCGGCCATTTCCTGTCCCGCCTCATGGGCGTCCGCCGATGGCCTGCTGGGGTTCAAGGCCTCGTCCTCGGCGTCCGAGCTGGCGGCGGAGAAGACGTTCGACGCCGCCGTCGACCCGGCGGAGATGAGATCCTGGCTCGAGCAGATGTCGTCGGAGCCGAACCAGGTGGGCTCGCCCCACGACAAGGCCAACGCGGAGTTCATGCTGGCGAAGTTCAAGGAGTGGGGCTGGGACGCCCACATCGAGACGTTCTACGTCCTTTACCCGACGCCCAAGAGCGAGACGCTGGAGCTGGTGGCGCCGGTCCCCTTCAAGGCCAAGCTGTTCGAGGGCCCCATCGCCGGCGACCGCACCTCCGACAAGACTTCGGGAGGCCTCCCCCCCTACAACGCCTACGGCGCCGACGGGGACGTGACCGCGGACCTGGTGTACGCGAACTTCGGGATGCCCGAGGACTACGCGGACCTCGACCGGCGGGGCATCGACGTGACGGGGAAAATCGTGATCACCCGCTATGGCGTGGGCTGGAGGGGCCTGAAGGCGAAGCTCGCCCAGGAGCACGGCGCCGTGGGGTGCATCATCTATTCCGACCCGCATGAGGATGGCTTCTGGGCGGGCGACGTCTACCCGAAGGGCGGCTACCGCCCGGAGGACGGCGTGCAGCGCGGGTCCGTCGCCGACATCACCCTGTACTCCGGCGACCCGCTGACCCCGGGGGTGGGCGCCACGGAGGACGCGAAGCGCCTCCCGATCGGCGAGGCGAGAACCCTCATGAAGATCCCGGTGATTCCGATCTCCGCCGGGGACGCCAAGCCGCTGCTCGCCGCGCTCGAGGGACCGGTTGCGCCGCCGCGGTGGCGCGGGGCCCTGCCGTTCACCTACCACATCGGGCCGGGGCCGGCGAAGGTGCACCTCGCGATCGCCTCGGACTGGGGCCAGAAGCCCGTGTACGACGTCATCGCCGTGATGCGGGGCTCGGAATACCCCAACCAGTGGGTCCTGCGCGGCAACCACCACGACGGGTGGGTGTTCGGCGCCTGGGATCCCCTGGCCGGGAACATCGCGGTGATGGCCGAAGCCAAGGCGATCGGCGCCCTCGCGAGGACCGGGTGGGCACCCAAGCGCACGCTCGTCTACGCCAGCTGGGACGGCGAGGAGCCGGGCCTCCTCGGCTCGACGGAGTGGGCCGAGACCCACGAGGATGAGCTCCGCCGCAAGGCCGTGCTCTACGTCAACTCCGACACGAACGGCCGCGGCAGCCTCTTCATCGGGGGCAGCCACACGTTCCAGCACTTTGCGAACCAGGTCCTGGGCGGCGTGACCGATCCCGAGACCGGCGCGAGCGTCCTCGACCGCTGGCGGGCGGTGGTCGAGGTGGCCGGGATCGAGCGCGGCCGCGCGGCCGAGGCCAGCGCGGACGACCAGGTCCTGCTGAAGGCCGCCAGGGCAGGAGGCGACATGCCCCTCGAGGCCCTGGGCTCCGGATCCGACTACACGCCCTTCCTCCAGCATGTCGGCGTCGCCTCGATCAACCTCGGCTTCCGGGGGGAGGACCAGGAGGGCGGCATCTACCACTCCACCTACGACTCGTTCGACCACTTCATTCGCTTCGGGGACCCGAAGTTCGAATATGGCGTAGCCCTGGCGCAGACGGCGGGGCGCCTCGTGCTGCGCACGGCCGACGCCGACATCATCCCGTTGAGGCTCGGCGACCTTGCGGACACGGCGTCGCGCTACGTGGGCGAGGTCGAGAAGCTGGTGGCCACGGAGCGGGAGCGCTCGACGGAGCTCGACGGCCTGATCGGTGCGGGGGCCTTCAAGCTCGCGGCCGACCCCCTCCAGGCGCTCCAGGCGCCCCGGAGCCCGGGCGAGGTTCCCACGCTCGACTTCGGTCCGCTCGACCGAGCGGCGTCGCGCCTGCAGCGGAGCGCCAAGGCCTATGACGAAGCGTTCGCCCGGGCTGCGTCCTCGGACCTCAGCCTTCCCGCGGCCAGCCTCGCCCAGCTCAACGCGATCCTCCAGGGGACGGAGCAGACGCTCCTGGCAAGGAGGGGCCTTCCCGGCCGCGACTGGTACCGCCACATGCTCTACGCGCCGGGCCTCTACACGGGCTACGGCGCGAAGACGCTTCCCGCCGTGCGCGAGGCCGTGGAGCTGCGCCACTGGCCCGAGGCGACGGACTACATCGCCGTCGTCGGGTCCGTCCTGGACCTGGCCGCCGCGCGCATCGACCAGGCGACGGCCCTCCTCACCGCGCGGCCCCAGCAGGCCGCGCCCGGGTCCGCCCGGCCGCCGTCGGACAGCTGACCCGGGGAGCAGAAGGCGAGCGCATGGCCCACCCGGCGATCCATGGGGAGTCCCATCCGCCCACCCGCAAGAAGCCGTCATACCCGGTGAACGACGGGCTGCGCGGGTACCTGCGCACCTACAAGAGGGAGAGGGCCATCCCGATCACCTACGAGCGCCTGCGCGGGTTCACCGAGGTCATCCCGCTCACGGACGCCGACGGCAAGGCGACGCTCTGGGACACGGTGATCTATGACGGCAACGAGATGCGCTCGCTCAACGAGGGCCTCAAGGAGGTGTACGCCCTCATCAAGACCGACGGCGACATGTCGGTCATGCAGCACCTCTATGCGGACCGCGTGGACTTCTGCACGTACGGGAACTCGACGCCGTTCAGGATCCGGATCGTCAACGCCTACAACGACAACCAGGACTATTTCTACATCAAGAAGGCGGATGCGTCGCGGGTCTACGGCCTCGAGCTCGAGCACCTGCTCTCGCCAAACCGGCTCAACTTCATCACGCGCGGGAGCACGCTTGTCGAGGAGCACATCCCCGGGATACCGGGGGACATCTTCATCACGCGATGGCTTGGGCGGCCCGACCTGAGCCCCGTCCGGGTCGCCAAGGAGCTCGTCAAGTTCAACGAGCGCTGCTTCGTGAGGCTC
>CAYNLL010000078.1:0-2978 GCA_964398015.1 uncultured Opitutaceae bacterium
TAGCTTAGCCTGGTAGAGCGCTACGTTCGGGACGTAGACAATGGTTGTTAACCATCAACGTCTTACAATTGTCACTGTGAAATCTCACGATTTTATCTGTGAAATTCGAGGCAGATTGTTTCCGAACTCTTGACGACCCAAGATGTAATACATAGTTTTACCACATGCTCAAAACCATTTCAAAGGTAGGAAACTCCCAAGGGATCATCTTCGATGCGGCTCTGATGGAACTTGCGCACCTAAGGACCGGTGATGAGGTCAATTTGGAGGTACACGCAGGTGGAACGATCACCATAACGCCTCTGCGAAAGGAGCCCTCTGCGGAAGATATCTCGGGGACCATCAAGAAAACCATGAAGGACTACGCCCGCACGATGCGGCGTCTTGCGTGAGCACGAAGTCGGGCGGCCAAATCTATCATCTCAAGGTCGCAGACGTTCTTGAAATTCACTCAGAAGCCATAAGCCAGTTCGGTGGTTCTGAAGGAATCCGGGAGATGGCCTTACTTGAGTCGGCCGTCGCGGCTCCACAAGCCAGCTTCGGAGGTGAGTCCGTTTACACCGACATAGTCGAAGTGGCAGCTGCATACCTTTTCTTTCTCTGCTCCAACCATCCATTTGTTGACGGTAACAAGCGGGCAGCATTGGGTGCCTGCATCGTTTTCCTGCGTCTAAACGGAATTGAAACGCAATCCGACAACCAGGGATGGGAAGACTTAACGCTCGAGGTCGCATCCTCAAAATTGGACCGCGAAGAGGCGACACAACGCTTGAGGTCGCTCGTCAACGCCCAATCTGCATGAGTCGTTCGGTGCAAATTAGCGATCAACGTTCTGTTGCTGATCGCGAACATGAGGCACCCAGCGCGTCGGTTAAGCCTGCTCCTGACATCATGTCGCTATTGGGATCCGCACACACATCGCAGCCCCGAGATCCGAATGAAAAGAGCATAGCTCGGATGAGCTGGGCTAAGAGCAATACGAAGGGCCCTTCGCCTTCGTTGGCCGGTCAAAGGCCCACAGTCTAACCCGGGACGGAGTTCCCTTTCGTGAAGTTCCATACCTGGGGAACTCAAAATTCGTGCTCCTCATAGCGCCCAAGCTTCGTGCGCTAAACTGAGACTTGAACCCAAAGTGCTTTTCTTCTTGCGGCAGACCCCCGCTCCCAACCTACTCATCTCTCACGCGAGCAAGTCGGGGCGTAGCTTAGCCTGGTAGAGCGCTACGTTCGGGACGTAGAGGTCGCGAGTTCGAATCTCGCCGCCCCGACCATTTCGCAGGCTGTTTCAAACGAAGCAGATACGTATCCCCGCTTCCTTGGTCCTCGCGGGATCACTGGACGTCGTAGACCTCTACGAGCGCCACGCCCGCATCGCCGCTGGCGCCCGAGACCTGCGCCGTGTAACCGCCCGGCGGCAGTGTAACGAGGAGCGCCGAATCATGGCTCGAGGGATCCGCCCACACAAAGGCCCCCACCCCAGCTGCCGTGCTCGCGACCTGCGCGTTGCCGGCCCAGCCATTGTTGGTGTACAGCAGCGTAGAGGTGCCGTTGCTGTTGCTCTGGTAGAGCTGGAGCTGCGGATCGGAAAGCGTGCCCGAAACGTTAAAGGGAGCGGCGGCCAGCACGGGCCCGGAGGCCCGAATGAGGACCGTCTTCGCCGTGGAGCCACCAATATAGAAACCTGCTATCAGGATGTTGCCTCCCGTGCCCACGGCGACGCGCGCGGAAATGTTAATCAATCGCGGGGTTGTCAGGGAGTAAGTGCCCGCGGGTGTCTCGTCGTAGACCTCCGCCAGGGCGATTCCCGTGTCGCCGGATTGCCCGGAAAGCTGCGCGGTGTACGGCCCGGCGCCCAGCGTCTCCAGGAGGGCCGCGTCGTGGCTTGACGTGTTGCCCCACGGGAAGGCGCCGACATTCGACGCAGCGGTCGCTATCGCCGCACTGCCGGCCCAGCCATTGTTGGTCGCCTCGACGACTGTCCCGCTGTAGAGCTGCAGCTGCGGATCTGGGAGCGTGCCGGCAAGGTCAAAGGGGGCCTGCGCAAGCGCCGGGCCCGAGGCGCGGATCAGGAGCGACTCCGACCCGGACGTACCCGTCCCTCCCACGACAAATCCCGCGATCAGGATATTGCCTCCCGTGCCGACCGGAGCCCTGCACGAGATGTTTATCAGACGACCTGGGTTCGTCGTCGTCACGACGTCCAGCAAGGCCGGGCTGCTGGTCACCATTCCGGACGAATTCGTGGCCACGCAGGTGTAGGTCCCTGCGTTGGCGGCTGTGGCCCCGCTGATCATGAGGGTCGATCCCGTCGCCGACGCCACCGCCGTTCCGTCCAGGTACCACTGGTAGGTGGGCGCCGGCGCCCCGGTGACCCCAAAGCTGAAGACGACGGTGCTTCCGCTGGCGATCGTCTGGGAGGTCGGCTGGCTGGTCGCCGCCGGTGGCGACGTCGGGCTGGAGAGCGAGTAGAGGTTCAGGGAATACGGCGCCACCGACACGCTGAAGCTCGTGCTGGCGCTCGCAACCGAGGATACGGCAACGTCGGGGGAGCCCGTGCCGGTCTTCGCCGCGTCGTCCTGCGGTATCCCGTAGCTGTAGAGCGTCCCCGTGCCCGAGGGCGTGAACCCGGATATCGCGAGGTTGACCGAGTAGGTCGTGGCAGGATCCTTGTTGATCAACAGGAGGGAAAGGGACCCGTTGGCCCGCCTCACGGCATATGCGGAAACCAGCGTGTTGTTGCTCGAGGCGCTCACGACGGCGTCCCCGCCCCTTGCGAAAGAGGCCATGAGCTTCTTCGCATAGTAGGTCGGGAACGGGGTATTCATTGCCGGGTAGCCGGGCGGCGCGGGATCGGGATTGGTCGCCACGACGCCGTAGTCCCCAAATTCCAGCCAGCCGTAGAGGGTGGAGCTGTTGTTGCCCAGCACCGTCACCGTGCTTCCCGTCACGCTGATGTTGGGGCCATTCCTGAACGCCCAC
>CAYNLL010000078.1:2988-10147 GCA_964398015.1 uncultured Opitutaceae bacterium
CCAGAGCAGCGAGTTGAATTCGGTTTGAAGGAGGCTGCCCAGGCTGTCGGCCGCGTAGAGCCCGTTGACCAGGCTCTCGACCTGCTTGCCCGGATTATTGTGGACGGAGTTGTTCTCCGTCACGCAGAGCTCCACGTTGGCCGCCGCGGAGCCGTAAAAGTAGTTCAGGGGACCGCGAAGGAGAGCCGCATCGACGTTCCATCCCGTCGTCGGGCTGCTCGCGAGCTGCAGGAGCCCCGCGTCGTTCTCCTGCCCCGAATTCTGCTCGTAGCGGTGGCAGATGAGGAAGTCGGGCATCACGCCCCCGTTCTTCATCGTGTTGAGCATGATGGGCACCCAGCCCGACACCTGCTGGTGCGTCACCGGGTCGGTGACCGCCTCCGAGGGAAAATCGTACGGGCCCTCCGTGCTGGTGGGCGCGACGGCACCCACCTTGGCCGCGGGATCGGCCGCCTTCATCTGGTTGTAGTACTGGATGAAGCGTGTGGCGTACTCAACGGGGTCATGCGCGGGCGTGTTGATGTCCGTCTCCCACGTCCCGTAGTTCTCGTTGCCCACCTCCCAGTACTTGAAACCGTAGCCCTTGGACTTGGAGTAGGCGACCCAGTTGGCGGCGTCGGTCGGCGTGCTGGTGCCGTAGTTCACCGTGATGAAGGCCTGGCTGCCCTGGGCGAGCGCCACGAGGGCGAACTGGTCGAAGTCGGTGCCCAACGTCGAGTACGATCCGGCGATCGGAACGTTGCTCGAATCGGTGTTCTGCACCTGGTTGTTCGTCCAGAAATACTGATCCGCCGTCCCCCCTCCCGGGTAGCGCAGCGCCCCAATGTTCATGGCCGCGAGGAGTGGCCCCGAGGCCGCAGTGTCAAAGCTCCAGTCCCACGCCGCCGTGTTCACGCCAAACACCCTGGGGTCAACGGTCCGAACGACGGTCGAGGCGTCGACTGTCACGCTGACCTGCGCCCCTGCCGGCGCGCAAAAGGCCAGGACCGTGAAAAGTGCAGCGGCGGGGATATTTGGGCGCGAAACTCTCAAGGGACAGGGGTCAGCCACGTTCGCCCAGCACCCCTAAAACCACAAGGGGTATTGGGTCGCCGGCGCCGAAATTAGCAGCCCTGAATGCCCGTAGGTTGAGATCGAATGGCGGGACGGCCGCCCTACTGGACATCGTAGACCTCTACCAGCGAAATGCCCGTGTCGCCGCTCGCACCCGAGACCTGCGCCGTGTACCCGCCAGGCGGCAACGTCACGAGCAGCGCTGAATCATGGCTCGAGGCGTCCGACCATGGAAAGGCCCCAACAACTGAAGCCGTGCTCGCGATCTGGGCATTGCCCGCCCAGCCGTTGTTGGTGTACAGCAGCGTGGACGTGCCGTTGCTGTTGCTCTGGTAGAGCTGAAGCTGCGGATCGGATAGCGTTCCGGGAACGCTAAATGCTGCCAGAGCCGGTCCCGACGCTCTGATGAGGATGGTCTTCGCGGTGGTGCCGCCAATGTAAAAGCCCGCGATCAGGATGTTGCCGCCGGTGCCCACCGCGACGCGTGCGGAGATGTTGATCAAGCGGGGAGTCGCCGGAGTGTAGGAGCCGGAGGGCGTTTCGTCATAGACCTCGGCAAGCGCGATGCCCGTGTCGCCGGATTCTCCAGAAATCTGCGCGGTATAGGGACCGGCGCCCAGCGTCTCAAGGAGGGCCGCATCGTGGCTTGACGTGTTGCCCCACGGGAAAGCGCCGACATTCGATGCAGCGGTCGCTATCGCCGGGCTGCCGGCCCAGCCGATGTTGGTCGCGTCCACGGTCGTTCCACTATAGAGCTGCAGCTGCGGATCGGACAGCGTGCCGGTCAAGCTGAACGGGCTTATCGCCAGTGCCGGGCCCGACGCGCGAATGAGGAGCGACTCGGTGCCCGACGTCCCCGCCCCCCCCACGGCGAAACCCGCGATCAGTATGTTTCCGCCGGTTCCGACAGGGGCGCGGCACGAAATGTTGATCAGCCGACCGGGGTTCGTCGTGCTGACGACGTCCAGCACAGCCGGGGCGCTCGTCACCGATCCGGACGCATTTGTGGCGATGCAGCTGTAGGTTCCTGCGTTGGCGGCCGTCGTCCCGCTGATCACGAGCGTAGATTCCGTCGCCGACGGGACCGCCGCCCCGTTCAGGTACCATTGGTAGGTGGGAGCCGGCGCCCCTGTGACTCCGAAATTGAAGACCACCGTACTGCCGCTGGCTATCGTCTGCGAGGCGGGCTGGAGCGTCGCCACAGGTGCCGACGTGGGGCCGTTAAGCGAGATCACCGTCGCGGAATAGGGTGCAAACGAGGCGCTGAACGACGCTCCGGCGTTGGTGATCGAAGTGACCGCAATGTCGGGGGAGGACGCCGCTCCCGCGATGGGCGTGGGTGTGGGCGTCGGCGTCGGCGCCACAAGCGGCGTGATGATGAAATTGTCGAAATAGACCGTGATCGGGGCCGGGGCGCTGATGTTGATTCCGACCTGGAACCAGTTGCCGGAGCCCAGGGAGGCCAGTATCCCGGACCTCTGCGCGTCGGTCAGGGTGAAGGTCGCCGTGTTCTCCTGGTTCGGGTTCAGGGTCACGGTCCCGAGGAGCACGTACGGGATGTTGATCCCGTTGATGTAGATGCTCGCCTGGACCATGCTTCCCGCGGCGATCTGGGGGTAGATGTCCACCGAGACCGACGCCGCCGCGCTGAGGGCGGTGCCGATCGAGGCCGTGGAGTTCTGGATGACCGCGCTGTCACCCGGGTTGGCGGCCGTCGTCGTGCATTCCAGGCTGTAGGACCCGCTCGTCACCCCCGTCGTCTGGCTGAACGACAGCGAGTAGAGGAAGGGGGCGTCCAGGCCGTAGTTGGTCGCGGAGGTGTCCGGCTGCCCCGACTGGTTCACCCATCCGTCCAGCGAGTTCTCCCAGGAGAAGCCGCTGGCGGGTGCGCTCGCGGCGAGGGAGTTCTCCTCGGAATTCTCATCCTGGGGTATGCCGTAGGAGTAGGCCGTGGCGTTCGCCTGGGGAGTGAATCCGGTGACGGCGAAATTGGCCGAGTAGGTGGTCGTCGGGCTCTTGTTGATGACCAGGAGCGAGAGAGAGCCGTTCTGGCGCGCCGCGGCGTAGGTGGTGAGCAGCGTGCTGCTGCTTGTGGCGCTCACGACCTTGTCCCCTCCCCTTGCAAAATGGGTCAGGAGCTTCTGGACGTAGTAGGTGGGGTAGGGATCGTGCGGCGCCAGGTTTATCGTGGAGCCCTGGAGGGAGGTCGTGTCGCCGTTCTCGATCCCGTAGTCGCCGTAGAGCCTCCAGCCGTAGAGCGAGGAGCTGTTGTTGCCTCCCGTCCCGGGTCCGTTGTGAAGGTCCCACCAGACGAGCGAATTGAATTCGGTCTGCATCAGGCTGCCCACGCTGTCCGCCATGAAGAGGGCATTGACGAGGCTCGTCGACTGCTTGCCCGGGTTCGTGCTCACGGAGTTGTTCTCCGTGCAGAGGAGCTCGATGTTCGCGCCCGCGGCGGCTCCAACGTAGTCGTTGACGATCCCGCGGAGCGTCGTGGCGAACCCGGTCCAGCTGAGCGAGTACTGCAGGAGCGCCGCGTCGTTCTCGTTCCCGGGGTTCTGGGCGTAGTTGTGGTAGATGACGAAGTCGGGAAGGACTCCCAGGCTCTTCATCGTCGCCAGCATGACGGGCGTGAATCCGCTGTGCGCCACCCCCGTCACGGGATTCGTGACCGAGCGGGTCGTACCGTTCGCATAGCTGTCCTCGCTCGCGTCGGCGACGACGCCGATCTTGATCGTCGGGTCTACCGCCTTCATCGCCTGGATGTACTGCACGGCCCTCGTCGCATACGTGTAGCCGTCGTGGGGCACCGACTGCTGGTCATCCTCCCACGTCCCATAACATTCGTTCCCGACCTCCCAATACTTGAAGCCGTATCCCTTGGTCACGTTGGAGTACGTCACCCAATCGGCGGCCTCCTGGGGAGTGCCGGTCCCATAGTTGGTCGTGATCACGACCTGGGCGCCGATGGCGAGCGCCGACGCCGCAAATTCGTCAAACGTCGTGGGGCCGGCGCCCGTCCCCTCCTCGACAAGGTCGCCCGTCTGCCAGTTGTAATCGTCCGATGTCGAGCCGCCCGGAAAGCGCAAAAACCTGACGTTCACCGCATTCAGGGCCGAGAGTGTCTGTGTGTCCGTGAACGCGTTGTCCCATACGGCCGTGTTCAGGGCGAACATGCGATCATCCACGAAGCGGACGACGCTCGACGCGTTCACGGTCACGTTGACCTGGGCCCGTGCCGCAGGCGAAACGGACAGGGCAATGAACACGGCAGGTGCGAGGTATTTTAGGCGGTCGATTCTCACAGATAGGGGTCATCCACCATCATCCAGAGCTTGATTGACCTCAAGGGGTTTTGCGAGTTCCCAGCCTGAAAATTGGCAGAGTCAATGCCGGCATATTCCCATTGAAAGGCAGTCGCCTATGGAATAATCCCGCCGCATGCGCCTCAGTATCCCTGTGAGGCTTTTCCTCGTGCTTGGACTGGCAGCCGCCCTCGTCCCGGCTGCGGCCGCTTCCACCCGTTTCTCATCGGGACCCGGCCGCGTCGCCCTGATCGAGCTCTACACGAGCGAGGGCTGCAGCAGCTGCCCGCCGGCCGACGCCTGGCTCGGCCACCTCAAGGACAAGCCGGGCCTCTGGACGGAATTCGTGCCCGTGCAGTTCCACGTGGACTACTGGGACGGCCTCGGGTGGAAGGACCGCCTGGCCTCGAAGGGCTTCACCGCGCGCCAGTACGCCTACGCCACGGACTGGGGCTCCCAGAATGTCTATACCCCGTGTTTTGTGCGCAACGGCGTCGAATGGAAGACGCAGTGGGGTTCGGTGGGCGGGCCTGCGGCGCCCACCGGGACCCTTTCCGCCGACCTCGGCGACGACGGCATGGTCCGCGTCGAGTTCAGGCCGGGGCCCGCCGCGCGCATGTCGCCCGACGGCCTCTACGAGGTCCACCTGGCCCTCCTCGGCGGCGGGTTCACGTCGAAGGTGACCGCCGGGGAGAACAGCGGCGCCACCCTCACCCATGAATTCGTGGTGCTGGTGCTCGCGCACCAGGTCCTGGCGCCGGCGGCCCCCGGGGCCGCCCTGAGCGCGGCCTTCCCCCTTCCCCACCTCTCCGTCCCACCGCCGGCCCGCCGCGCGCTCGCGGCGTGGATCACGCCGCACAAGGAGTTGGCCCCCGTGCAGGCGGTGGGAGGATGGCTTCCGTAGGATCAGGCCCGAATCCGGGCTTGCTCTGGAGCAAGGGAGCGGCGGACTTTGCTGCGCGCGGCGGGCCCCCGGGGGCCGGCCGCCTGTCCCCATATGACGATTCGCACCCTCGCCGCGGCCCTCCGCTCCCTTCCCGTGCTGGCCCTCGCCGCGCTCGGTGTCCCCTCCCCCGCGGCTTCGGCCGACGCGGCCCGATTCCGCGATCCCGCGCTCCCGGTCGAGGAACGGATCGACGACCTCCTCGGGAGGCTGACCCTGGAGGAGAAGATCGGCCTCGTGCACGGCAACGGGACCTTCCGAAGCGGCGGCATCGAGCGCCTCGGGATCCCGGCCCTGATGACGGACGACGGCCCCCAGGGCGTGCGCGAGGAGGTCGGCCTCACGTCCTGGGCGCCCACCGGGCGCACCGACGACTTCGCGACGGCCCTGCCGCCGGGGGTCTGCCTCGCCTCCACGTGGAACCCGGAGATCGTCGCCGACTGCGGCCGCGTGATCGGCGAGGAGGCCTGCGCGCGCGGCAAGAACGTGATGCTCGGGCCCGCGATGAACATCGCTCGCACGCCGCTCTGCGGGCGCAACTACGACTATTTCGGGGAGGACCCCTGGCTCTCGAGCCGGATCGCCGTGGCCTACGTCCGCGGCGTGCAGTCCGAGCAGACGGTGGCGTGCGTGAAGCATTTCGCGCTCAACAACCAGGAGCAGGACCGCGGAACCGTGGACGTTGAGGTCGGGGAGCGGGCGCTGCGGGAGATCTACCTCCCCGCATTCGAGGCCAGCGTCAGGGAGGCCGGCGCGATGGCGGTCATGGGCGCGTACAACAGGGTGCGCGGCGAGTACTGCTGCCAGAACGGCGCCCTGCTCAACGGCATCCTCAAGGGCGAATGGGCCTTCAAGGGCGCCGTGATCTCGGACTGGGGCGCCACCCACGACACAAAGGCGGCCGTCATGGGAGGCCTGGACCTGGAGATGGGCACGCGGGGGCCTCCGGAGAAGGATTTCCTCGCCGGAGCGTTCCGAGACGGCGTCACGGGCGGCGCCTACCCGCTCTCCGTGCTCGACGACAAGGTGCGGCGCAACCTGCGGATGCTCTTTGCCAGCGGCGCGATGGACGGCAGGAAGCCCGGCTCGCTCAACACCCAGGGGCACCTGGACGTCGTGCTGCGCGCCGCCGAGGAGGGCATGGTCCTCCTGAAGAACGACGGGGGCCTCCTCCCCCTCGACACGGCGAGGGTGCATTCGGTCGCGGTGATCGGCGAAAATGCCGTGCGCACCTATGCCGCCGGCGGGAACTCGGCCGGCGTGAAGGCCTTCCGCGAGGTCACGGCCCTCGACGGGATCCTCGCGCGGGCGGGGGCCGCCGTGGACATCACGTTCTCCGAGGGCTACCGGCAGCCCACGTTCCGCCGCGGAAGGGCGCGCGATGTGGCGGGGGTCCGCACAAGCGAGCTCACCGCGGCCTCGCCCCAGGAGGCGCAGGACCTCGCCGACCGGGCCGTCGCGGCGGCGCGGCGCAGCGACGTGGTCATCTTTGTCGCGGGCCTCTCCCACCAGGCCCACGGAGACGACGAGGGCACGGACCGCTATGACCTTTCCCTTCCGGCCCACCAGGCCGAGCTGATCGCGCGGGTCGTCGCGGCGAACCCTCGCACCGTCGTCGTCCTGATCGACGGATCGCCCGTCGCCATGGACCCGTGGCTGCAGGGAGTACCCAGCGTTCTTCAGGCATGGTACGGCGGCTCGGAGGCGGGCGCAGCCCTCGCCGCGGTCCTCTTTGGCGACGTGGCCCCCTCGGGAAAGCTGCCCTGCACGTTCCCAAGGTCGCTGGCGGACACACCGGCCGCCCAGGGCGGCGCCCGGGCCTATCCCGGAGTCGACGGCGTCGTCCACTACGACGAGG
>CAYNLL010000079.1:0-10122 GCA_964398015.1 uncultured Opitutaceae bacterium
GCAGAGCTCCTGGGTGCTGCCGTTATCCTCAAGCCGGGATTCGCCGCTCGAGCTGAGCCTCTCCTTCTCCAACGGGGCTCCGGGGGTGGATCTGGCCCACTTCCGGAACTTCGCGAGGTACGAGCTGATCGAGTACGACCCGGGCAGGCTGCCCATGCGGCTCAAGTCGCTGCTGCCGTACGTCGCCCTTGTCCGGAGCCCGTCAAAGGGCTGGTACGAGTCGTTCCGGTATTTCACGCCGGGCTGGACGGCGAAGGTCAACGGCCGCCCGGCGGAGGTCAGCCGCTCCCCGAACGGGCTGATCGCGGTCCCGGTCGGGGCCGGCGAGAGCGAGGTCAGGCTCCTGTACCGCCCCCCGGCGCCGCTCCTTGCCTCCTACTGGCTCACCTGGGCGACCTGGGCCGGCCTGGCCGCGTTCCTCGCCGTGCGGATGGGGCGCGGATCTTTTTCATGGGCAGGTCTGGAAACGCCCGCTACTCTCCGGGATCCATGAAGATTGCCACCTCAGACGCCCGGGTTCTGGTGACCGGGGGGGCCGGGTTCATAGGCTCGCACCTGGTCGACCTCCTGGTAGCCTCGGGCTGCGAGGTCACCGTCCTCGACAACTTCAGGAACGGAAGGCACGCGAACCTCGCCGAGGCCGCGCGCACGGGCCGGCTGAAGGTCATAGAGGGGGACATCACGGACGCTCCCACGTGCCTGCGCGCCATGGGAAGCTGCCTCGACGCCGTGTTCCACCTGGCCTGCATGGGTGTCCGCCATTCCCTCCACAACCCCATGGAGAACCACCACGTGAACGCGATGGGCTCCCTCCAGCTCCTGATGGCCGCGCGGCACGCGGGGGTCGGCCGGTTTGTCTACGTCTCCACGAGCGAGGTCTACGGGGCGGCGAGGGCGTTTCCCCTCACGGAGCAGGTGACCACCTGGCCGACGACGGTCTACGGGGCGTCAAAGCTCGCCGGCGAGCACTATGCCGCCGCCTACCACGGCTGCTACGGGCTCCCCGTCATCCGCGTGCGCCCGTTCAACAACTACGGGCCGAGGGCGCACTTCGAGGGCGACTCCGGGGAGGTGATCCCGCGGTTCATCCTGCGCGCACTCGCGGGCGACGCTCCCGTGATCTTCGGGGACGGCTCCCACACGCGCGATTTCCTCTACGTGAAGGACTGCGCCGAGGCGCTCCTCGGGATCGCCGAATGCGACTCCCTCGTGGGTGAGGTCGTGAACCTCGGCTACGGCGAGGAGGTCAGGATTGACGAGCTTGCCCGGCTCGTCCTTGGAGCCGTGGGCCGCCCCGACCTGGCGCCCACCTTCGCCGCGGAGCGCCCCGGCGACGTGCCGAGGCTCTGGGTCGACCCGGCGAAGCTCCGCAAGGCCACGTCCTTCAGGCCGCGCATGCCGCTCGCCAAGGGCCTGGCCGCGACCGTCGACTACTACCGCGGGGTCTTCGCCGAGCAGCCCGACTGCCTGGCGCGGATGCAGACCCGCAACTGGGAGGTCGCGTGATCCCGCTCGCCAAGCCGGAGATGGGCGACGAGGAGATAGCCCTCGTCGCCGAGACGATCCGCAGCGGCTGGATCACCCAGGGGCCGCGGGTGGCCGAATTCGAGAAGGCGTTCGCCGCCCGCGTCGGGGCCGCGCACGCCGTGGCGGTCTCCAATTGCACGACCGCCCTGCACCTCGCGCTGCTCTCGGCCGGCGTGCGCCCCGACGACGAGGTGATCGTGACCCCGCACAGCTTCATCGCGACGTCCAACGCCATCCTCTACTGCGGGGCCCGCCCCGTGTTCGTCGACATCGACCCCGCCACCCTCAACATGGACCCGAAGCTCGTCGCGGCGGCGGTCAGCCGTCGCACCCGGGCCATCCTCGCGGTTCACCAGGTGGGCCGGCCCTGCGAGCTCGCGGAGCTCGCGAGGACGGCCACGGAGCGAGGCCTGGCTCTCGTGGAGGACGCGGCCTGCGCCATTGGGAGCACCTACCGGGGGAAGCCGGTTGGCGATACGACCTATTCTCCGCTCGTCTGCTTCAGCTTCCATCCCCGCAAGGTCATCAGCACGGGCGACGGCGGCATGATCACGACCGGCGACCCCGAGCTGGCCCAGCGCCTGCGCATGATGCGCCACCAGGGCATGTCGGTGAGCGACCTGCAGCGCCACCAGTCGAAGACGGTGGTCGCCGAGAGCTACCCTATCCTCGGCTACAACTACCGCCTGACCGACGTGCAGGCCGCGATCGGCCTCGCCCAGCTGCGCCGGCTCGACGGCATGCTCGCGAGAAGGCGGGTCATTGCGGCCGCCTATGCGGGCGCCCTTGCCGGCATATCCGGGGTGGCGCTGTACGCCGAGCCAAGCGACCGCACCTGGAACCACCAGAGCTACCTCATCCGCCTCGATGGGGCGACGGCGGCCACGCGCGACGCCTTCATGCAGCGGCTCCTCGAGGACGGGATTGCCAGCCGCCGGGGGATCATGTCGATCCACAGGGAGCTCTGCTACGTCGAGCGCTTCGGGCGGCAGATGTTCCCTGAAAGCGAGCGAGCGAGCGACCAGTGCGTCTGTTTGCCGCTTTACACCCAGATGGACGACGCTGATATCGCCCGTGTGGCCGCGGCCGTGCGCAAGCACGCCCCAGGACCCTGACCATGGCACAGCCCCTCCCGGAGAACCCCTACAACCCCCACTGCTGGATCACCGGCACCCCCTCGATCGGGGAGGGCACCTGGATCGGCGCCTTCACGCTCATCGACGGACAGGGCGGCCTGAAGATTGGAAGGGGCTGCAACATCAGCTGCGGCGCCCAGATCCTCACCCATTCCACGGTTCGGCGCTGCCTGAGCGAGCGCAAGCACGCGGAGGTCGACCGGAAGCCGACCGAGCTCGGCGACTTCGTCTTCGTCGGCGCCAATGCGGTCGTCCAGATGGGCGCCCGGGTTGGCGACCACAGCGTGATCGGGGCCGGCGCCGTCGTGCTCGAGGACGCTGTCATCCCCTCCTATTCGCTCGCGGTGGGCGTGCCGGCGCGCGTCGTGCGGGACCTTCGCGGCGAGGTTGACGCCTGGAGCCGCGCCGCCCCATGAGCGCCCCGGTGCGAAAGCTCTCCGTCGTCGTCGCCGCCTACAACGAGGAGGGGAACCTCCCGCTCTTCTATTCGCGCGCGACCGCGGTCGACTGGGCGTCGATCGGGATCGAGCCGGAGTTCGTCTTCGTTGACGACCATTCGCGCGACCGCACGCCGCAGGTCCTCGCAGGCCTCGCGGCCGCCGATCCCCGGGTGAAGGTGCTGCGTTTCTCAAGGAACTTTGGCAGCCACAAGGCGTTCACGGCGGGACTAGAGCATTGCACGGGAGACGCCGCCGTCATCCTTGCCGCCGACCTCCAGGATCCGCCCGAGGTCGTGCCGCAGATGGTCGAGAAGTGGAGGGCGGGGGCCACCGTCGTCTGGGCGTACCGCGAGCGCCGCGAGGGCGAGTCGGCGCCGACGCTGCTCCTCTCCCGCACCTATTACGCCCTCATGAGGCGCTTCTCCGAGGTCAACCCCCCGAGCACCGGCGCGGACTTCCTCCTCGCGGACCGCCGCGTCATCGACGAGCTCAAGGCAGCTCCCGAGAAGCACACCTCCCTCATGGCCCTCGTCCAGTGGATGGGATTTGAGCAGGAGTACATCCCCTACGTGAAGGCCGCGCGGCACAGCGGGCGCACGAACTGGACGATCCGCAAGAAGCTAAAGCTCGCGGTGGACACCTTCATCAGCTTCTCGTACGCGCCGGTGCGACTCGCCTCCGCGTGCGGCCTCCTTTTCGCCCTGAGCGGCTTCGTTTATGCCGCAGTGATCGCGATCCGCGCGCTCACCCTCGGCAGCCCCGTCCAGGGCTGGGCCTCGCTCATGTGCGTGCTGCTGATCGTCTCGGGGGTGCAGCTCGTCATCCTGGGCATCCTGGGCGAGTACCTCTGGCGGACGTTCGACGAGGGCCGGGGCCGCCCGCGCTACATCATCGAGAAGCGGATAAATCTTTGAGCGCGGCGCCCGGGCCATGACACCGACAAAGGTCGCGCCCGCCGCGGAGCCCGCAAGGGACTCCGCCTACGGGTGGATCCCTCTCGCGCTGTGGGACGCCTCGGCGGCCGCGTGGCTCTGGTACGCCCTTCAGCGCTTCAACGCGAACACGGCGAGCATCTGGCCCTCGGTCCTGGGGCCCGCGCTCTGCACCGCCCTTCTCTCCCTCGGGCTCGGCCTCCACCGCCCTGTGCCAGGCCGGGCGGGCTCGCTCCTGCTTCGCTCGGCGCTCCTCGCCGCTGCGCTTGCGGGATTCGGCTGCGCCGCGTCGCAGCGCCTCGGCATCAGCCACGGCCAGGCCCTCTGGCTCGGCTGCGCGGCCGCCGCCCTCGTCTGGATCCAGCGGGCGGTCTACCTCGGGACCGCCGCCGGCCGGCCGGGCGCGGCGCTCGAGATGCTGCGCTGGGTCCTGGTCGGGCTCGCCGGAACGATGGCCGTGCGGCCGTTCTACCACAGCGGGGAACTCGGCTCGGGCGACGCCCACTGGTACACGCTCATGCTCGGCGACTACGTCACGCAACTCAGGGCGGGCGTCTTCCCGGTATGGGTCGGCCAGAGCCTGTTCGCGTTCAACGGCGCCGTGTCCCCGCTCAGGCTCGCACCGGGCATCCTCTATTTCGGGGGCGTGGTCGATCTTTTCACCGCCCAGTCGCTCGACATGGTCACCCTAAGAAACGCGTGCCTCGCCCTCACGTCGATCCTGGGGGCCTATTCGGCGTATGCCTGCCTGCGCCCGATCCTCAAGGGCGCCCCCTGGATCGCGTGCGCCCTGTCCGTCCTCTGGGTCTTCGGCCCCGGGGTGCTGACGCCCGCGATGGTGAGCGACCAGTACATGACCTTCATGACCCAGCCCTACGCGCCGCTGCTCCTCCACGGCCTGTGGCGGGCTTGGCAAAAGGACGACCTCTGGGCGCGCGTATGGGTGGCATCGGGACTGGCGGCCCTGTGGCTCTTCCATTCGCCCATCGCCATATGGTTCACCTTCATCGCCGTGGGCGTCTACGGCGCGGCGCTCGTCACCTTCCGCCCGATACGAAGGCAGTTCAAGCTCGCCGCGCTCACGGCGGGACTCTTTCTGCTCCTTGGATCCGTTCCCTTCGTCTCGGTCCTGACGCTCGACAACCAGCTTAAGTCGCTCGGCTCGACTGCCGGCGCCGCCGCAACCATCCACGCCACCTTCCCCGGCAACTTCCGTCCGATCGACCCCAGCCTCCCCGGCCTTGAGACCTACCAGCTGGGCTACGCCCTGGTGGGCGCGCTGCTCGTCTCGCTGGCCCTCATGGTGGTCGACCGGCCGAGGGGCGCGTGGGCCTTTGCGGCCGCGTGCCTCGCCCTCGTGCCCTTCACGATCCCCTTTCCGTGGCTCACCGACGCGCTTTGGCTCCACGTCCCCACGTGGTTTATAGTCATCCAGAACGTCTGGCCGTTGCAGCGCCTGTTCCTGGTCTGGTCCGCGCTGATCCTCTTTCTGTCCGCGATCGTGATGGGCTCCCCGCGGGTCTGCGGCCGCCGCGGCACGCGCCTGGCGCTCTGCGCCGCTTTCCTGTGCGGCGTGGTCTGGTCGGTAACGGAGGCGCAGAAGATCCACCGCGGGATCATTCCGCGGCGGCTCAGCGCCGAGCAGGCGCGGGTCCTCGAAGCCGAGGACAACGTGGCCCTGACCCGCTATGCCTACGCGTCGTTCGCTGAGGTCCCCGAATACTTCAGCCACGCGTACATGGAGCCGTGGCTCGAGAACCGGCTCCTTGACCTCCACACGCTTGCCCCGCTTTCGACCAACGCGGACGCCGCGGCGCCGGGCCCGGGCATGCCGCTGTCCTCCGCCGAGCGCCTCGTCCAGTCGGGGACGTGGACCGGCCACAGCATCACCGGCAGCAGGTTCTACCGGATGTCGCCCGCCCTCTCCCTTGAGCCCGGCAAGCACTACGCCCTGCGCCTCGACTTCCTGCAGCCGGGGATCGGAGGCACCCTGCAGATCCAGGAGAAGAGCATCTTCCGCGAGTACACGCTGCCGGACTCGGGCATCGGAGCCGGCCCTCGCCCGAACCCGCTGGGATTTGGCTCCGAGCCAGGGGCGGGCCACGTGATCGCCCTTACCGTGGCGGGCAGCGGGAAGGTGACGCCCGACACGCTGTTCATCGCCAACAGCCGAACGGGCGAGGCCCTGCCGTTCGCCCGGTTCTGGCTCTACGCCTACGACAGGGACAGGCTCCCCGTGGCGGTCGAGTCATGGATCCCCTACCGGGCCCGCGTCACCACGGCCCGGTCGGCCTTCCTGGAGACGCCCCGCATGTGGCTCAAGGGCTGGAGGGCCTGGGTGAACGGGCATCCTGCAGCCACGATGCGCTCCCCCGAGAACCTCGTGATGGTCCCGGTCGGGCCGGGGACGAGCCGCGTCGAGCTCCGGTACCGCCCGCCCGCGGTACTGTCCGCCTCCTTCTGGCTGGCGGCGTCCGGCTGGGCGGGGCTCGCCTGCCTCGGCCTCTGCCAGCTCGCGCTCTGGTCGGGCGGGGCCAGGCTGCATCTGGGCACAGCGCCGCGATCTGGCGGGGGGCTCGCCGCGGCGCGGGACGCCGCTGCGCAGGCGCTGGTCCTTGCGCGGCGGTACAGGACGCAGCTCGGCGCCGTGGCCGGCGTGCTCGCCCTCGCCGCGGCGGGACATGCTCTTCTCGGGCGGCTCCAGGGCTCCGGGCCGGCCGCCGCGGGGCCCGTGCAGGTCCGCTTTACGCGCCCTCGCGGCCACCTTGGCTCCACCCTGCCCCTGCTGTCCACAGGCCACGAGGGCGAGGGCACGGTTGTGTCCCTCACGCTCCTCGACGGGCACCGCGTGCGGCTGGACGCGGACGTCGGCGGCTCGCTCTACCTGAGCGATCCGATCGAGATGGGATATGCCCAGGGGCAGAGCGTGGTGGTGTCGGACAGCGCGCTCTATCCGCCCGGTGACCCGAAGGTGAAGGCGCTCCTGCCCTCCGAAGCCGCGCAGCTCAGGGGCAACCTGAGCGTCGAATTGAACGGAAAGACGGTCATCCAGACACCCACCTACGCCTATGAGACCACGGCCTCCGAGCTCCTCGTCGGAGAGTCCCGATTCGGGAACCAGGAGGGCAAGAAGTTCCCAGGGGAGATCGGCGGCCCGGAACGCCTGGCTATCCCAAGGAGGATGGTGCTGGCCTCGGGTCGTTATGCTCGGCTGCGGATGAGGCTTCCCGCGGGCGCCGCGGAGCAGCCCGTCGTCTCCGTCGTCGCGGGAGCGGAGGCGCGGCTTTGCTCCGTCACGCCGCTCGGCGCGGGCCGGCTCCGCATCTCGGTCTGGGGTCAGGCCGGCTCGCCCGTCGCCTCCGCCGAGGCGGCGTGCGACCCGGCGGCGATCCACGAACTGGTGATCACCCCCGGGGTCGCGGCAAAGGGGCCGCGCGTCCTTGCGGTCGCCTGCTCGTTTGACGGGGCGCACGTGCTTGGCGAGGTCGGCGGGCCGTGCGACCTGCCCCCCGTGCTCACGTCCGGTCTCAACGTGGCCGGGGCGACCGGCGTTCAGGACCGCTTCACCGGGCCCCAGCTGGACCTGGTCACCCTCGCCGACCAAGCGCGGGCGGGCGTCGTCGAAGCCACCGGCCCCGAGCACATGGTGATCACGCTGCCGCCCCGCAGGGTCGGGCGGCATGAGCCGCTTCTGACCACGGGGCGCACGAACGCCGGCGACATGATCTTTGTCGCCTACGAGGACGACAGCCATGTGCGCATCGGCTACGACCACTGGGGGTACGGCGGCCCGGTCAGCGACTCGATCCCCATCGACTACGGCGTCCCCCACGAGCTGTGGATCAGCGCGGGATCCCTCTTCCCCCCCGCCGGGGACGAGGCGGCGTGGCGCGGGGTTGATCCGGCGCTCCGGCAGCGCCTCCTCACCCATGTCTCCGTCGTCCTCGACGGCACTAAGGTACTTTCCGTGACGACCACCGCCTATCCCTCCCTGCAAACCGAGGTCGCGGTTGCGAGGAACCCCATCGGCGGCTCGACCTGCGACGCCTCCTTCATGGGAACGGTCGATTTCTCCGAGCGCGAGGGCCCGCGGGCCCCGCCCCTTTTCGAGCGCTGAGGCTCAAGGCGCGAACGGGACCACGGGCGCCAGGGCCACGTCCGCGATGCGCCCGGCGAAGAGGGGCGCCGCGCTCGAGCCGCCGATGAAGTTCGCCCCAACAATGATCCTTCCCGGGGGCGTGGGGTGGCTCAGCTGGGGCGCGGAAAGGACCGTGCGACCGTCGACGATGACCCTCACCCTTCCCCTCAGCCCGAGGAGCGAAGGCTCGCGGTCGTAGAGCGGAGCTCCCTCGGGAGGATAGAGCGCGCCGAAGCTGACGGCGAGCTCGTGCTCCGTCCCCGGCGCAAGTTCGAGGGGGTCCGACCGCACAACCGCGGAGCCCCAATGGTCGTGGACGAGGCGGACCCTTCCGTCGGTATCATAGGAGAGGAAGATAAAGTCACCCCCACCCGGGAATCCCGTGGTGATCAGCGGCTGCCCCATGCCGGTCCGGGCAGAGGGAACGACGATCCTCATTTTGAGGGGCCCCGGATAGCCATCCCACCCCTCGCGGGAGAGCCGCGCATCGATCGCCCCCTGCGTGAGGGGCTCCTCGGGCCCGGCGATCGCCAGCGCCACGATCTCGCCGCGGAACCGCGCCTCGCAATCTGCCCTGCCCAAAACATTGGCCCCTAGCTCCACCTCGTCCGGGGAGGCCGGATGGGGCGCCTGCCACGCAAAGAGAACCGGGCGGCCGTTGAGCGCAACCTCGGCGATGGAACGAAGCGCGAGAAGTCCCGGGGCGTCCGCGTAGACGGCACTGCCAGGCCCAGGCATGAGCGCCCCCGTGCTCAGGAGCACCTCCTGGACGTCGCCGGGGCGCACGGCGATCGCGTCAGAAAGCACCGTCTCCGCGCCTGAATGCCCGTAGCCAAACCGCAGATGGCCTTCGTCCTCGTAATGGACGACAAGGCTGTCTGCCGCGCCCGCGCCCCCGGAGACAAGCAGGGGCTCTGTGGCTCCTGCGCGGCCCCCGGGGAACCTGAGCCAGAGGCGCACCGGGCCGCTCGCCCCGCCCCAACCTTCCGCCGGATGTGCCAGCAGGGCGGACATTCGGGAGGCGAATGGGGGAAAGCCCTCGGCACCCGCGGCCAGGGCCGGCGTCATCTTTCCCGGGAAGAGCGGGGCGCACGCCGAGCATCCCGCTGTGTTCTTGCCGACCGAGATTCCCTGGGGGGCCACCGGCTCAAAGGGCCTTTCGTCGAACAGCACGAGGGCGCCGTTGAGCCGGACGTAGACACGCCCGCGCATCCGCAGGAATCCCGGCACGCGCTCGAAGAGCGGCGCCCCCGCCCGCGGGAGCATGGAGCCGATGCAAACGTCCATCTCCTCGACCCCGTTCTCGTTCGGCTGAAGCGGCCCCGACCTGAGCGTCTCTCTCCCGTGCCCGTCGAAGCATATGCGAAACCGTCCATCCTTCTCCCGCGCGACGTAAAGGGTGTCGCCTGTCCCCAGACCCCCGACCGCCACCAGCGGAAACGCCTCGGCATGCCCCGTGGCGGGGGGAAGCGTGAAGCCAAGGCGCATTGGGCCCACGGCCCCCTCCCATTCCGGCGGCCGCCTCCGCGCGATCGCCGCGACCTCGGTCGACGGGGAGACCCCGACAAGCGCGTCGAGCGGCGCCCTCGCGAAGGCCAGCACGGATCCGGTGAAGGATCCGCGTGTCGTCGACCCCCCAATCACGTCGGCGCCGAAGATAATGTTGTCCGGGGCGGACGGGAAACACGGGGCGCGCCGCGACAGGATAACGCGCCCGTCGACGGCGACAACGATGTCGTCGCGCAGGGCGGCCGCCTCCGGCGAAGCGGCGTAGGCGCCGCTTCCCTCTGGAGGGAGGAGCAGCCCGGCGGAGAGCAGGAGTTCGTGGGGCCTGCCAAGGTCCAGTTCGACCGGATCGGACTCGATAAGTGCGGAATTCCAATGGTCCAGCCCGAAGGAGACGTGGCTCGAGTCGAGATAGCGCACGAAGAGAATGTCGCCCACTCCTG
>CAYNLL010000080.1:0-10079 GCA_964398015.1 uncultured Opitutaceae bacterium
TGTTCTTGAGCCCGCCGCTGATCCCGTTGATCGTGAGCTCGATCACGGCGCGGATGGATTCGGCCTCCCGCGGCTGCGCGTCCGCGCCGCCGCGCAGGCGCCGGATCATCTCGACCTGGATGTAGTTGAGGGGGTCGATGTAGGGGTTGCGCAGCTCGACCGAGCGCAGGAGCACGGGCTCCCGCCCCAGGAGGCGCTTCTGCCCGGTGACCCTGAGGATCGCCGCCTCCGTCCGCTCGAACTCGTCGTTGAGGATTGCCAGGATGCGCCGCCGGATCCGCGGGTCGTCGACCAGGCCGGCGTACAGGGCGGCGATGCCCATGTCCGCCTTGCGCATCGTCAGCTGGGCGTTGTCGACCAGGGTCTGGAAGAACGGCCAGCCCTCGTGCATCCTCCTCAGGAGCTCCCGGGCCCTCGGGCCCCGCCGCAGCATCGAGTCGAGCGCCGTCCCGAGCCCGAACCAGCCCGGGAAGTTGAACCGGCTCTGCATCCACGAGAACACCCAGGGGATCGCCCTGAGGTCGGAGACGCTCTGGGTGGCCCTGCGGTAGGTGGGTCGCGAGCCGAGCTTCAGGTTGCTGATCTCGTCGATCGGCGTCGCCTGGCGCCAGAACGTGAGGAACTCCGGGTCGTGGTGCACGACGGCCGCGTAGGCCTCGAACCCCGCCCGGCTCATCACCTCCATGGATTCGAGCCATTCCGGGGGTGTCGTGGCCTCCGCCTCCGCCGAGCGGATGCCGAGCATGACCCCGTAGGCCATCTGCTCGAGGATCCTGTGCGCGAGGTCGGGGTCGTGGTAGCGCGTCGACAGGACCTCGCCCTGCTCGGTGACCCGGATCGCCCCGTCGCGCAGCCCCGCCGGCTGCGCCAGGATGGCCTTTGCCGCCGGGCCCCCGCCGCGGGCGATGCTGCCCCCGCGGCCGTGGAACAGCGTGACGGCCACGCCCTCCCCGCGGCACACGCGCGCGATCGCCTCCTGCGCCTTGAACAGGGCCCAGTTCGAGGTGATGTAGCCGCAGTCCTTGTTGCTGTCGGAATACCCCAGCATCACGTGCTGGTGGGCCGGCCGGCGCCCGGGAAGCGCGAAGAGCCGCGCGAGCACGCCGGGCGCCCTCTCGAGGTCGTCGAGCGTCTCGAACAGCGGCGCCACGGGGAGCGCGGAGCCCGCGAGGCGCTGAAGCAGCTCGACCTCGAGGATGTCGGAGAGGCCGTTCGTCATGCTGATCACGTAGATCCCCATCGCCTCGGGCCCGATGGCCGCGCGCGCGTGGCCCGCAAGGACCATCGGGTCGACGACGTTTCGGGTGGCGGGCGAGAGTCGGGCGACCGCCCCCGGCTCCAGCCTTGCGGCCGAGGCGAGGGCGTCCAGCAGGCAGGCCGCCTTCGCCTCCTCGTCCAGGCCCGGGTAGTCCGGGCGCCCGAGGACCTCCGCCACGGCCGCCTCGTGCAGGGCCGAGTGCTGCCTCAGGTCGAGGCGCGCCGTGTGCAGCCCGAAGACCTCGAACTGGGTCGCCGCGTCCGCCAGGTCGCCTCCCGAGAGCATCGCCCCGCGTCCCGCCCCGAGGCCGGCGCGCACCGTGTCGAGGGTGTCCTCCACCGTCGTGCGCGAGAGGCAGGAGCCCACCACGCTCCCGCCGAGCAGCATGCGGCCGTCGCGCAGCTCGTCGCGGGCCTGCAGGAGGCGCTCGGCCAGCACGCCGAGGAGCAGCCTGTAGGGCTCGTGGGGATACCTCTTCTCGAGCTCCTCCATGTGCTTGGAGATGTGAAGGTCCTCTCGCAGGCTCCGCCTGAGGGCCGGCACGACGGAGTCCCTGCGGTCGCTCACCGTCAGGGTGCGGCCGAGCTCCCTGGAGGTGGCGCGCAGCTTCTCGATCGCGAGCCGGCGGTGGAGCAGGAGCACCTCGGCGGTCGTCTCCGCCGTCACCTCGGGATTGCCGTCGCGGTCGCCCCCGATCCAGGAGCCGAAGGTGAGCCAGCGCCGCGGCGGCCGGACGCCGGGATAGTGGGCGGCAAGCGCCCGCTCCATGTCCAGCTGAAGGCGCGGCATCGTCTCGACCAGTGTCGTGTCGAAGTACCACAGGCCCGTGCGGGCCTCGTCCTTCACCCCGGGCTTCGCCGTGCGGCTGCGGTCGGTGAGCCAGAGGGAGGCGACCTCGCGCTCCACGGTCTCGGCCCCCAGGATCGCGATGTCGGGCGTCGATTCGGGCTGCGCGCGCGCGCGCAGGATCGCCGCGAGGCGTCGCAGCTTCGCCAGGAGCGTGCGCCGCTTCGTCTCCGTCGGGTGCGCCGTGAAGACGAGCTCTATGGAGAGCCTGTCGACCAGGCGCTGCATCTCCTCGGGCCCCACGCCCGCCGCCTTGAGCTCCATGACGGCGGCCTCGATGGATTCGCGGATCGGGCGCCCCCCGTCGGTCCCTAGCGCGCGGGCGACGCGCCTGCGGCGCAGCAGGATGATCCGGAAATTCTCCTCCGCCAGGTTGACCAGCTCGAAGTAGAGCGTGAAGGCCATCGCCTGGTTGAACGCCGCCTGCGGGTCGAGGCCGGCGACCGCCGCCGCCAGCTTGTCGCCTGCGCCGGGCTCGCCCGCCCGGCGCGCCTTGGCGAGCCTGCGCAGGAGCTCCACGGTCTCGAAGGTCTCGCTGCCCTCGATCCTCGTGATCACGCGACCGAGCGCGGCGCCCAGGCCGCGCACCTCCGAACGCAGCGGGGCCATGTCACGCACGGCTTTGGACATTCGTACGGCGTGTTTTCTGGGCATGGCGGCCCGTCACCATGGCGCGTGCGGCGCCGTCTAAAAAGCCAAAAGTGAGCCCTCAGGGCCCGATGCCGCGGATTTTTCGCCGCCCGCGAGGCTTGCTTGCACCGGTCCCTGGGCCTTTGCTTCGGAAGCGTGATCCGCCGCATCGCCCTCCTTATCGCTCTCTGCGCCGCCGCCCCCGCCGTGGCGGTCCACGCCCAGACCCAGGCGGACCTGTCCTCCGAGAACGTGGAGAACGTGAACGGAGAAACGATCCTAAGGGGCAATGCGAAGCTGGTGGACACGGGCCTGCTGCTGACCGCGGACGAGATCCGGTTCAACCAGGCGACACAGGTGGCCGTCGCCAGCGGAAACGTGGTCCTGACGCGGATCGGGGACCGCCTGCTGGCCGACCACGTCACCTACAACAGGGCCAAAGGGACCTTCACGGCCACAAACCTGAGGATCCACCGCTTCCCCTACTACATCGAGGGGAAGTCCGCGGACGGGTCGCAGGCGGAGTGGACCATCCACGACGCGACGATCGTCTACGGGGAGCCCGGGCCGTGGCAGCCCACGGTGAAGGCCAGGACGATCACCTATTCGCCGGGGCGGTACCTGCGGCTGAAGAACGCCGATTTCGGGGTCGGCGCCTACCGCCCGATCCCCTTCACGAGCATGGTGGACGACGTCGCCCGGCAGGCCGGCCTTGCCGCGGTGACACTGGAGGGCGGGTACCGCCACGACCTGGGCCCCTATGCCGACGTCGCGCTGCGCTACCCGATCCTGACCGGCCTGGGCGTCGGCCCGGACCTGGGGCTTTACCTGTACCGGGGCCTCATGGCGGGCCCGACGGCGAAGTATGACATCACCGACGGCGACCAGTCGATCGAGGGCTTCATGAGGTCGGGCTACATCTACGACCTCGGCAAGCGGAACACGGACATCTTGAACAATCCCGTCCCGCCCAGCCGCGCCTACATCGAGTGGCAGCACCGCGAGCAGGTGACGGCCGACCTGACGATCACCGGCGACATCAACTACTCGAGCGACTCGGAGGTAATCCGCGACTTCCACCCCAAGGACTTCATCCCGATCCAGGAGCCGGACAACTACATCGAGGCCGTCTACACGGGCCCCGACTTCTTCGCCTCGGCCTTCACCCGGTTCCAGCCCGACCCCTTCTACCCGGTCCAGGAGCGCCTTCCCGAGATCAGGTTCGACCTTGTCCCGACATTGCTCGGCGGCGGCCTCTACGTGCGCTTCGACTCGGACGTCGCTCACCTGGAGGAGAACCCCCCCGACGGCGGCTCCCACCTCGAGTCGGACCGCTTCGACACCTTCCTCGGCCTGAGCCGCCCCTTCACCTACAAGGGCATTGTGGACTTCACCCCGGTGGCGGGCGCCCGCTTCACCGAATACTGGGACACGGCCGGGGCGTTGGACGCCGGCGGCACCGGGCGGGCCCTGGGCGAGCTCGGATTTGACGCGGACCTCAAGATGAGCGGGACCTGGAGCTACAAGAACGACCTGCTCGGCATCGACGGGATACGCCACCTGCTCACCCCGACCCTGAGCTACCGGTACATTCCCCAGGGCGACAAGTCTGCCGACTGGATCCCGCCGATCGACCGCGAGACCTTCTCCACCTACCTCCCGGTGATTGAGCTCGGGGACATGAGGGCGCTCGACCAGCTGCAGGCCGAGAACGTCCTGAGGGTGGGCCTCCAGAACACGTTCCAGACACGCGACAAGACCTACGGGTCGAGGGACCTGCTGGTGTTCAACGTCGAGGACGACATCCGATTCGAGCGGACGCCGGGGGAGCTGGACTTCTCCGACATCTTCGCCGAGCTGAAGGCGACGCCGGCGCCGTGGTTCGAGTTTAGGCTGGAGGACTCGGTGTCGACGAACGGGGCCGCCCAGCGGGCGCGCGACGCGACGGTCACCTTCCGCGAGGGCGACCTCTGGTCGGTCGGGCTCGGCGTGGGCTACCTGTCGAGCCAGTACGGGACCTTCTTCCTCCCCGGCCTGGGCGCCTTCCCGATCGTCGGCCTCGACACCTACCACGCCGAGGCGCGGGTGCGCGTGAACGAGGTCTACGAGGTGTTCGCCCGCGGCGACTATGACTTCGTGCTCAACCAGTTCGTGGACCAGTTCTACGGGGTCACCCAGAGGGTGTCCAACACCTGGATCGTGGAATATGCCCTGGTCTTCTCCAACGGGCCGAACAAGGGCCAGGGCCACTTCGGCCTGAACGTCTCGCTCAACCTGGTCCGTTTCTGAACGGCCGGATGAGCGCCGACGAAACCCAGTCATGAGCCGCGCCGGCAGCCAGGAGCGCACGCTCCTGGGCCTCCTCGCCCGGCTTCGCCCCCGGTGGAGGAGCGATCCCGGCCTCCCCTCGGCCATCGACGCGCTGCTTTCCGGGGACCGGCGCCTGGGCTCGCGGGACCGGCGGCTGTACCGCGAGCTGATCTACACGGCGCTGCGTTACCTCCCCTGGATCGAGCCCCTTCTCGACCGGGACCCCGCAGAGGCCGGCCGCAGGATCGCCTGGCTCTCCGCGGACGCTCCGGCGGTGAGGCCCTTCCGGGAGGAGGTTGCGCGCGGGCTTCCGCCCTGCCCGCCCGGCGCGGACGCCAAGGCCCTCGTCCTCGGCACCGACGCTGACGCGCTGACCCCGGCGTGGTTCCGGGAGGAGTGCCCGGAGGCGATCGCGGCCCCCCTTCGCGACACGCTCCTGTCGCGGGCTCCGCTCTGGGTGCGCCTCCAGGCCGACGACCCCGCGCCCGCCCTCGCGGAATTCGACCGCCTGGGATGGGCGTGGCAGCGCAGCCCGCTTGCCGAACGCGCCGTGAGGCTGCCGACGGACGTGGACGTCTCCAAGACCGAGGCGTGGCGCGCGGGGGCCATCGAGGTCCAGGACGTGGGGTCGCAGCGCGTGCTGGGCGCCGCGGGGCTGGCGCCCGGGGGGCGCTGGCTCGACGCCTGCGCCGGGGCGGGCGGAAAGACCCTGCAGCTGGCCGCGGCGCTCGGCCCCGCGGGCCGGGTCACCGCGCGGGATGCCAGGCCCGCCGCCCTCGCGGAGCTGCGCGAGCGGGCCGTGCGCGCCGGCCTTGCCGGGCGCATCGACATCGGGGGCACCGGCGACCCTGCCGGCGGCTACGACGGCGTCGTCGTCGATGCGCCATGCTCCGGCTCGGGCACGTGGCGGCGCTCGCCGCACCTCAGGTGGACCACGGCGCCTGCGGCCGTAAGGGGCGCGGCCCGGATCCAGGGGGAGCTCCTCCGGGACAACGCCCCTCGGGTCCGCAGCGGCGGCCTCCTGCTCTATGCGACGTGCTCGCTGTGCCGCACCGAGAACGAAAGCGTCGCGCAGGCCTTCCTCGACGGGAATTCCCGGTTCGCACCGGTCCCCTCGGGCGGCCGGCTCATGCCCGAATCCCATGACGGCGACGGCTTCTTCACCGCCGTGTTCATGCGGGCATGAGGGTGGCGGGTGCCCGTCAGCCCTTCGAGAGCTCGCGCTGGTGGCGCGCCACCACCCGGATCATCTGCACGGAGAGCCAGAACACGGCGGTCAGGCAGGCGGAGCACGCCGCGCCCCAGAGCAGCACCATCCGGTGGCTCTTGGAGGGCACGTGCGTCGAGACGACGCCGTACATGTACACAAAAAAGGCAATGACAAGGACGGCATCCACCGCCAGGCTGAACGGTGTGACGAGTTTCTTTTCCGGCTGTTGCATGGCGCACCCAAGCATTCGCGGCGCCCCGCCGTTGTCCACGAAAAATGCCGGGAGGGGGCGGCCGGGAACCGGCCTGCGGCGCCTGCTTGGGCTCCTAGTGCCTGTGGGGGCAGCTCTTAGCTTATTCTGCCCGGCCCTTCGCGCCGAAGTGGAGGTGGGCCGGATCCTGGTGAAGAACGGCCTGCTCTTCACCCTCCAGCCCGGCGAGACCGAACCCCACAGGGGTTATCTCCTGGGGGGCGACGACGGGAAGATCCTGCGCGTCGGCTACGGGGACCCGCCGCCTGGCACCCGCGCCTCCCAGGTCCTGGACGAAACCGGCAGGTTCATCATGCCGGGATTCGTCTCGGCCCATAACCACTTCTACCAGGTCGCCACCCGTGGCATCGGCGCCGACGACTCCCTCAGGGACTGGCTCGCGCTGGTAAAGCCCTACTGGCTGAAGGCCTCCCCGAAGGACCACTATTACGAGACCCTCGCCGGATGCTTTGACCTGCTGCGCCACGGCATCACGTCGGGGTTCAACTTCAACGACGCGGACGGCCAGCCGGACATCGACGTTGAGGGCCTCTCGGCGGAGATGGCCTCCGGGATCCGGTTCGTGCACGGCTACTGCCTCCCGATCGGCGGCACCCGGGCATCGCGCCAGCGGGATTTCGACGCCTTCTACGCGTACTCCCGCAAGTATTCGCGCAGGCCGACGTTCCTGGCGCTCTCGCTGGGCGGCTATGCCTCGGTCGCCCCCGACGAGGACTATGCGCAGCTGGAGGGCGAGCTCATGGCGAAATACGGCCTCTACAACGAGGCGCACTACCTGGAATCCGGCGCCCCGGCCGAAGTGGCCGCGCAGCGCGCCCGCTTCGGCTGGTTCGTGGACAGCCACCAGCTCGGGCCCACGCTCAGCTTCGGCCATCTGGTCCACGCCGACGACGAGATCCTCTCCCGCATCGCGGCCTCCGGCGCGGCAATGGTCTGGAATCCCCTCTCGAACGGCAGGCTCGCCTCGGGCATCCCCGACATCCCCCGCATGGTGCGGCTGGGCATCCGCATCGGGATGGGCGTCGACGGACAGGCCAGCGCCGACCTCGCCGACCCCTTCGAGAACATGCGCACGGGCCTCTACGTCATCCGGGCGCGCTACGAGGACCCCAAGGTGCTTCAGCCGCGGGACGTGCTGCGCTTCCACACGCTCGGGAGCGCCGAAGTGATGGGCGTCTCCGACCGCGTCGGCAGCCTCGAAAAGGGGAAGTTCGCCGACTTCCTCATCATCGACCCCCACTCGATGGAGACCGGGCCGGTCTATGATCCCTATGGCACGCTCGTGCTCGCCTGCGGCATTCCGAACATCGAGCAGGTCTACGTCGGGGCCCGGCTCGTCGTCGAGCACGGCGCCTGCCTCAACCCGGACTTCGCGCGCGTGAGCGCGGAGGTGAGCCACCGCATGGAGAGGATCCGGGCGGCCCTGGCCGAGCCCGCGCCAAAGCCCTGAGGGGCCCGAGGGCCTACCGGGAGGCGATCTGCCCCCACGCGCCAAACGGCAGCGCGGGCAGCCGGAATCCGCGCAGGGTCACGTCCCCCTCGCTCCATCCCGTGACGCGCTCGTCCATGAAGTGGACGACCGAAGTGCCGTACGTGTAGCTCGTGGCGCTGAAGGCGGACGGCGCTCCCTGGGCCCTGAAGACGTCGCCGTAGCTGGAGCCCACGGAGAACGTGTCGACGGAGACGGCGTCGAGCGAGGGCCAGAGCCGGACATGGAGCCTGGGGAGATCGTCGGACCAGCCGCTAACGTAGCCGTCGCTAAAGTACACAAGGGAGGACCCGTACCTGTAGAGGCCATAGCCTGCGGCGTCCGGCATCCCCTGGACGGCGACGACCCGCGCCTTGGAGTCCCCGATGTCGAAGACGTCGAGCAGCCCCTCGGCCCGGTCCAGGAGAGCCTCGATCTCCCTCACGCTGGAGTCCAGGCCGCGGCCGCCGAGGCCGACGGCCGGGCGCGCTCCCCCGCCCTCTTCGGGAATACCGTCCCTCGCCGCGAGGGCCGACAGGCGCGGCTCGGGCGACGCCGGCCACGGACGGTCGTACGCCCGGAGCGCCGCGATCGCCGGCGCCGCCGTGGCGCCAAGGCCCCTGGCGGGCCGTCCGTCACGCGCCGGGCGCAGGGTCGAGCCAACGGTCTGCCTTGGGCCGCCTCCCTCCATGCGAAGGCGCGCAAGGCCGTCCGCCTCGAGTTCGCGGATGCCGCTCCTCGGCTGCGATGACCCTGCGGCGGCCGCCCTCGCCCGCCGTGACGGGTCGAAGGGGACTCCGGCCGGCGCGCCGGCGGCAGGCGCAACGGCAGTAGGATTCTCCGGCGAGGCCGCCTCCGGTGCCGCCTCCTCGGCGAGGGGCGCGGTCGAGGCCGGCGCGTCGGCTTCGCCGGACGCCGCCGCGGCGGCAGAGGTGGTCTGCGGCGGCACAGGCGAGGGATTTCTCATCCAATGGACGCCTAGGACGCCGGCGAGGACGAGCCCAGCCGCGACGGCGGCCTTTGCCCAGCTCGCACGTCGGAACACGCCCGTCACCCGTTCGATCCATGGAGGATGCCGAGGGGCGGTCGTGCCAGAGGGGGCCGCCGCGCGGCGCTTCCCGCGCGGCGCGCGTCCGTCCGCGCGGGGCTTGCCTTGGGCCGAGTCGGGGTGTCGCTCCTGCGGCTCGTCTGCAGGGTCTTGCGCGGGATCGCCGGACGTTTCCGCCTTCGGCGGGAATTTCCTGTAGAGCTTCTTTCTGTAGAGCTGCTCGAATGCCTCGTTGGCCTCCTTGGTGATGTCCTCGGCGGTGGCCTGCATGGGCGAGCCGGGATTGAAAAGGTCGGGATGCCACTGCCGCATCAGCTGGCGGTAGGCGCGCCGTATCTCCAAAGGGCCCGCCCCCGGGCTTAGCCCAAGGGCATGGTAATAGGCGTGTATATCCTTGCGCATGAGGCGCCGAAGCAGCCTCGGCGGACAGTTTGAACCCCTCAAATCGGCACATCCTGGAGACGGAACAGTGGTTTTTCAGAAACGGCGGACCGGCCGTCAGGACGAAGCAAAGGACATAACCTGCCTGCCGTGAATCTCTTGCCCAACATCATTGCCGCGCGGAATCGCCTTCGAGCTCAAGCGCCACCTGACCCCGGCCCGGCCGGCGCTCAACCCGCCGGGCGCCTCGCCACCCAAAAGCGGCATTCGTCGGAAAAATCGCGGACGGCGCGCGATTCGCTGGCAATATCCGCGCGCATCGCGTCGAACTCGTGCACCCATCCCGTCGCGGCCAGGTCCTCGAGGACCTCCGCACGGTCGGGAAGGTGCATGAAGGTTCGCCCCGCCTCGTCCTCGAAATAGCGGTCGCCGAACTGCAGGAGCCTCGGATCCTGCTCCCCCCTCTCCCAGCGCCCGGCCTCCCCCTTCCAGAGCGCCCGCTCCAGGGGCGAGGCATCTCGGTCATGGCTCGTGAAAAGAAACGCGGCTCCGGGGGCGCAGAGCCTAAGCAGGCCGCGGAGCGCCCTGCGCCGGCTCTGCCGTCCCGGGATCTGCATCAGCCCGTTGAACATGAAGAGCGCGCCCTCGAACGGGTGC
>CAYNLL010000081.1:0-10026 GCA_964398015.1 uncultured Opitutaceae bacterium
TCGAGCTTGAGGAGGATCTCCGCCTGCGCGCCGTGGGCGGCTGCGGTCCGGTTGAGGCGCACGAGCGGCGTGTTGCCGATCGTCTCTGTGATGTCGTTGTATATCTTGGACATGTGTGTTTTGGGTTGAATTTCTGTTGGGGGATGTGGGGGAAGGGGGCGCTAGATGGCATAATCCTCGTCGAACGAATGGGCCTGGCGCAGGCGCATCCGGACAAGGTCTCCGACCTGGAGGTTCATCTCCGCGAGCTCCGACCGCGAGATCTCGACCTCGACGTGCTCTCGGTTCTGCACCTGCTCGAGGAGCACGCGCGCATGCGGCCCCGCCGCGTGCAGGTGGCGCACGACCGCCGAGGCTCCCGAGCCCCCGGCGTCATGGGGGCTCAGCTCGATGTCGTGCGGCCGCACGTAGATCACGCCCTCGGGGCTGGTCTCGGCTGTCCGGCCCCTGCGGCCGAGCGCCCCGGCGAGGGCGGGAGCGCGCAGGATGTTCACGTTGCCGAGGAACTGGTAGACGAAGGGCGTGGCCGGCTTGTCGTATACCTGCTGGGGCGTGCCCACCTGCTCGACGCCGCCCTCGTTCATGATCACCACCTCGTCGGCGATCTCCAGGGCCTCCTCCTGGTCGTGCGTCACGAAGATGGTCGTCAGCTGGATCTCGTCGTGGAAGCGTCGCAGCCAGCGCCGCAGGTCCTTGCGCACGCGCGCGTCGAGCGCCCCGAACGGCTCGTCGAGGAGCAGGACCTTCGGCTCGACGGCGAGCGCCCGGGCGAGCGCCACCCGCTGGCGCTGGCCGCCCGAGAGCTGCGAGGGGTACCGGCCGGCGAGGCCGTCGAGCTGGACCAGTTCGAGCAGCCGGTGGACCCGCTCGGTGATCGCCGCACCTGAGGGGCGGTCGCGGCGGCCGCGCACCCTCAGGCCAAACGCGACATTCTCGAAGACCGACATGTGCCTGAAGAGCGCGTAGTGCTGGAAGACGAAGCCCACCTTCCTCTTGCCCGCGGGCAGGTCGGTCACGTCGTCGCCGTGGAAGAGCACGCGCCCGCTGTCCGGGTCGGGGAACTCGAGGCCGGCGATGATGCGCAGGAGCGTCGTCTTCCCCGAGCCCGAGGGGCCGAGGAGAGCGACGAGCTTGCCCTGGGGCACGTGCAGGTCGACGCCGCCGAGCGCCGAGAAGGACCCGAACGTCTTGCGGATGCCGTGTGCGTCGATGCTCATCGCGCGCCCGCCGACCTCCACTCGACGGCCGACTTGAGGACCAGCGTGGCGAGAGCCAGAAGCGCCAGGAGCGACGCGACCGCGAACGCCGCCACGATGTTGTAGTCGTTGTAGAGGATCTCGACGTGGAGCGGCATCGTGTCGGTGACGCCGCGGATGTGGCCGCTCACCACCGACACCGCCCCGAACTCGCCCATCGCCCGGGCGTTGCAGAGGATAACGCCGTAGAAGAGCCCCCACCTTATGTTGGGCAGCGTCACTCGCCAGAAGGTCTGCCAGCCGTTCGCCCCCAGCGTCACCGCCGAGCACTCCTCGTCGGTGCCCTGGGACTGCATGAGCGGGATCAGCTCGCGCGCGACGAACGGGAACGTGACGAAAGCCGTGGCCAGCACGATGCCCGGGACGGCGAAGATCACACGGACGTTGTGCGCGATCAGCCAGGGCCCGAACCATCCCTGCGCCCCGAACACGAGCACATAGACGAGCCCCGAGATGACCGGAGAGACGGCAAAGGGAAGGTCGATCAGCGTCGTGAGGATGCTCTTCCCCGGGAAGCGGAACTTGGCGATCGCCCAGGCGGCGGCGACGCCGAAGACGACGTTGGCCGGGACGACGATCGCCACGGTTAGCAGCGTCAGGCGGATCGCGGACAGGGCGTCGGGCTCCCGGATGGACGAGAGGTAGTAACCCACCCCCTTCTCAAAGGCCTGCGCGAATACGACGGCGAGGGGCAGCACGAGGAAGAACCCCAGGAACAGGAGCGCGACGGCGGTCAGCAGCCAGCGCGCCCACGCGGGGTCGCGCGTGGCCCGAGGGATCGCCATGGGCGCCGTTCGCCAGGGGGGGATGCTGGGATGTGCTGAGGCCAAGGGTGCGGTTGGTTTGCGAGGGCGCGGGTCAGGTGCCCGAGGATTGGCTCCCCTCGGGCGATTCCCAATGCGGATTCACGTCATATTGCATGGTAGCGCCTGCTCCATTTCTGGATCAGGTTGATGAGCAGGAGAAGGACGAAGGAGGACACCAGCATGACCACCGCGATCGCCGTCGCGCCGCTGTAGTCGTACTGCTCCAGCTTCGTGATGATCAGCAGCGGAACGATCTCCGTCTTCATGGGCATGTTCCCAGAGATGAACACCACCGAGCCGTACTCGCCCAGCGCCCGGGCGAACGCCAGCGCGAAACCGGTCAGGAGCGACGGCACGAGCTCCGGCAGGAGGATGCGCGTGACGGCCTGCCAGCGGTTGGCTCCCAGCGTGGACGCGGCCTCCTCGATTTCGGGCTCGAGCTCCTGGAGCACCGGCTGGACCGTCCTCACGACAAAGGGCAGCCCGATGAAGGTGAGCGCGACGAACACCCCCGTCCATGTGAACGCCACCCTCAGGCCGAGGGGCTCGAGCCAGCGGCCGACCCAGCCGTTCGCCGCGTAGAGCGAGGTGAGCGCGATTCCCGCCACGGCGGTCGGCAGGGCGAACGGGAGGTCGACCAGCGCGTCCACGATGCGCCGGCCGGGAAACGAGTACCTCACGAGCACCCAGGCGACGACCAGCCCAAAGGCCATGTTCACGAACGCGGCGGCCAGGGAGGCCCCGAAGCTCAGGCGGTACGCCGCGATCACCCTCGGCGACGACACCGCCGCCACGAATTCGTGGAAGCCCATCCCGGCCGTGCGCAGGAACGCGGCGGAGAGCGGGATGAGCACGATCAGCCCCAGGTAGGCCAGCGTGAAGCCCAGGGACAGCCCGAAGCCCGGCAGGATGGTGCGTGAGGTGCGGGCGCGGGCCATGTGCGATAGGGGGTCGGGAGCCGCTCGGGCCTAGAGGTTCTGGCCGTACGCCTGGAACGCCCGGTAGCGCCGCAGGAAGCGCTCGATGAGGGTGACGGCCGCGTGCTGGTAGGCGTCGTCCGGCCACGCGCCGGGGATCCGCAGCGTGAGCTCGAACGGGGCGATCGGGAGGTCGTCCGAGATCGAGAGCGGGCCCTCGAGCACGGCGGCCCCGGACACCGCCTCGAAGCGCACGGGGAAGGACCGGGTCTCATCCGCTGTGATGAGCTCGAGGTCGGGGGAGGCCTCCCGCCCGTGGGGACCGCGGATGCGCAGGCCGATGAGGTCGCCAGCCGTTCCCGTCTCCAGCCTGACGAAGCCATGGTAGCCCCGTGTGCGCGCGTCCCTTTCCAGGAGCTCGATCTCGGGGGCCCGGTGCGCACCCCATCGGGCGGTCGCGAGGCCCCTGCCGGCGGCGCCTGTCAACAGGCCCGCCGCGTCGACGACGGGAAAGAACGTGAGGTTGAGGGCGTGGCCCGTGGCGCAGTCGGCGGCGAGGCGCGACGCGAGCGCCACAAGCGCCCGCGAGGCCCGGACGTCACCGTGGTGGAAGCCCGCCAGCAGGGCCAGGCGCCAGGACTCGTCGCAGGCGTGCGGCCCGAAGAACACGAATCTCGGCAGGTACGCGGCCCGCCCGCCCGCGGAAAAGGGCCCCAGCGGGGAGGCGAAGACGTAGGGCGAGGTCTGCGAAAGCTCGTAGAGCGCGCTAAGGTCGGACCTCAGCGCGCCCTCCGCCGCGCCGAGCGACGGGGACCCTGCCGCGCCGGAGGCGCCTTTGGGGTTTGTGCTCATGGGAATGGGACGCTGAAAGTGGGGAGTCATCAGTGGGGGGCCTTCGGCGCTGCGCCTGCGCGCTCGCGCCACCGCCCCGGTTTCTATTTCTGGTAGATCTGGTCGAAAACGCCGCCGTCGGCGAAGTGGGTTTTCTGGGCGAGGGTCCATCCGCCGAACTGCCCATCAATGGTGAAGAGGTCGAGGTTCGGGAACACGGACGCGTACTTCGCCGCGACGGCCGGGTTCCGCGGCCGGTAGTAGTTGCGCCCGGCGATTTCCTGGCCCTCCTCGGAGTAGAGGTACTGGAGGTAGGCCCTCGCGACCTCGGTCGTGCCGTTTCTCGCGGCCACCTTCTCCACCACCGCAACGGGGGGCTCGGCGAGGATGCTGCTCGAGGGGACGACGGTCTCAAACGCGTCCGCGCCGAACTCCTTCTTGACCAGGAAGGCCTCGTTTTCCCAGGCCAGCAGAACGTCGCCGATGCCCTTCTGAGCGAAAGTGATCGTTGCCCCCCTCGCGCCCGCGTCCAGCACCTGGACGTTGCCGTAGAGCGCGGTGATGAACGCCCGCGCCTTGTCCTTGCTCCCGTACTTTCGCTCGGCATAGCCCCATGCCGCAAGGTAGGCCCACCGGGCGCCGCCCGAGGTCTTCGGGTTCGGGGCGATGACGGCGACGCCGGGGCGGATCACGTCGTCCCAGTCCTTGATGTGCTTCGGGTTCCCCTTGCGCACCACCAGGACGATCGTGCTCGTGTAGGGCGTCGAGTTGTCCGGAAGCTTCGACTGCCAGTCGGCGGGCAGGAGGTCGGCGTGGACATGGATGTTGTCGATGTCGGCCGCCAGCGCCAGCGTCACGACGTCGGCCGGGAGGCCGTCGATGACGGACCTCGCCTGCGCGCCTGAGCCGCCGTGGGACTGCTTGATGACGACGTCGTCGCCCGTCTTCGCCTTCCAGTACCCGGCGAAGGCGGCGTTGAAGTCGACGTAGAGCTCGCGCGTCGGGTCGTAGGACACGTTGAGCAGCTCGATGGTCTTGGCCCCCGCCCCCGCCGCGCCGAGCGCGGCCAGAGCGAGGAGCAACAGAATATGTTTGGATTTCATGCCAGTGGATTTCTTGGTCGGAACGCTAGTGCTGCATTGTTGCGGGTAGCGCCTCCGGTTGGCCAGTTGGCGGATGAAGGGCACGGGATCGCCGCGGCGAACCGCTCACCTCTGCGGCCGGTCCTCCCTGTCGGAGGCCAGGCGCGTCTTCTCGGTGCGCTCGATCTGCGTGACGCGGCCGTCGTGCACGACGAGCTGGACGACGCCGTAGCGCAGGTCCTGGACCTTTGCGCGCACGAGGGCGAGCCACTCGGGCTCGCCAGCGGCTGTGGAGTCAGGATGCGGGGTTTCGATGGGCATGGCGGGAAAGGGGCTTCAGATGGAATATTCGCCGAGGATATGGTGAAGGACGCCCTCCGCGGGCGACGCTCGCCCGCCGCGGGGATTGCGGCCCTTGCGGGCAAGGCGCTGGCGGGCGATCCGGGCGGGCACCCGCGAAAGCGGCTCGCCCGTGGTTCCCTCGGTGGCGAACGGCAGCGAGACGCTGTCGCCGCGCATCTTTCGCAGCGTGATCTCGACGACGTCGGCGAGCGAATACCGGTCGAGGATCCCCGCGATGGCGTTGCGGACGTCGACCATCAGCATCCGGAGCCCGCAGTGGGCCTCGTCGGGGCAGGTGCAGGGCTCATAGGCGGTTTGCGAGACGCAGCCGATCGGCGCGAGCGGCCCGTCGATCAGGCGCACAACCTCGCCGATAAAGATCTTCCGCGCGGGCCTCGCGAGGCGGTAGCCCCCGAACTTCCCGCGCTGGCTCTCCACGATCCCGGCCTCCTTCAGGACATGCAGGATCTGCTCAAGGAACTTCACCGGGAGCTGCTCGCTCTCGGCCAGTTCGGACACCTGCACCAGCTTTCGCTTCATCTCGGCGGCGATCCCGAGAATGATGAGGGACCGGAGGGCGTATTCGCCTTTCTTGGATAGCTTCATGGGGGAGGGTCTTAATCTACATTAACTAAGTATAGATTAATTCAAGACGTTTCTCCCCGCCCTGCGTCATAAGCGGCCCCATCCGACCCGTCATAAGGCGTTAATCAATTATGGCGCAACATCTTCGTAAACCTCAGCCAGCGCGGTGCCGGTGCTTCCCCCCACGCCGCTGACAATCGCCGTATAGCTGCCCGGAGGCAAAGTCATCACCATCGCGGAGTCCGCCGAGCCCGCCCCTAGCGCAAAGGCTCCCGAGGCGCTCATGTCTCCTGCCGTGGCCGCCCTGAAGGTTGCGGCAACCGTGGAGGTCCCGGCCACCGGCGGGTTGCCCCACCCCGTGTTGCTGGCGATCAGCGTGCTCGTGGAATCGTAGACGCTGATCGAGGGCATGGGGATGAGGCTTCCCGAGAGGCCGAAGGCGGCAAGGCCGGGCCCCACGCCCCTGATCAGCAGCTGCACGGGCTGGCTGCCCTCGACCACGAACCCCGAGATGGCCACCCCCGAACCGGTGCTGACGAAGCACCGGGCGGAGATGTTCACGAGGACCTCCGGCGCCGCCGCGTCCACCTCGTAGACCTCGGCGAGCGCCACGCCCGTGGAGGACCCGCTCCCGCTGACCTGGACCGTGTAGGTTCCCGAGGGAAGGCTGAGGACCATGGCCGAGTCCAGCGAACCCGCCGGCAGCGGAAAGGCGCCGACGGAGGCCATGTCGGCGGCCGTCGCCTGGCGGAAGCTCGCCCGGACCGCCGAGGTCCCCTCGACGGGAGGGTTGCCCCACCCGGCGTTGCTTGCGATCAGCACCTGGTTGCTGTCGTAGACGCCGACCACAGGCTGCGCGAGCGCGCCGGGCACGCTGAAGGGGGCGGGCGTCAGCGCCGGCCCTACGCCGCGAACGAGGATGTTCTTGAACGTCCCCGCGGGGCCGTTGATGGCGACGCCGGCGATGAGGATATTCGCCCCCGTCTCCACCTCGGCCCGGGTCGACACGTCGACCAGGCGGTGCGTCGAGGGCGCGGGCGCGGGGCTCGAGAGCGCCGAGATCAGGTTGGCGACGTCGGGGGTCCCGAGGCCCGTGCAGAGGTTGTAGGTCGGCCCCGCGCTGTACGCCCCGTTCGTCCCGCTCGTGATGGGGTTGAACACGCCTGTGCCCTCGAGTGGGTAGAGGAAGGGGTTCAGCAGTCCCGCCGGCCCCATCGCGGCCTCGCTCCGCGCCTGGTTGACGAGCGCCGCGATGCCCGCCCACACCGGGCATGCCAGGCTCGTGCCCTCCTCCGCCATCGCCACGCCCCCGGAATAGACCAGGACCCCCACGTTCGCCACGGTCTCGGGCTGCAGCCCCGGGCCGAGGTTCACGTCCGTGAGGTCGGCGTCCGAGAGGGCCGCGACGTCGGGGACGCAGCGCATCGACTGCGACGCGAGCACGGACCCGCCGGTCTGCCACGCGGGCTTTTGGAAATAGCCGCTCACCCCGCCCCCCGACGCGCTCTGGCGTGTCGAAAGCTCGTCCCAGACGGTCTCCCCGGCGCAATTCCAATTCCCGTCGAACTCGACCGTCGACCCACCGACACCCGTGACGCTCGGGTCGCAGGCCGGGTAGGAGACGCCGAGCGGCGCGGTCGCCGAGAAGTTCCCGAAGGAGTCGTCCGTCGTCGGGTTCGAACCGCTGTCGCCGCTGCTCGCGACGAGCGTCAGGCCCGAGGACGCGTAGGACGCCATCACCTGGGCGAGCCCCTGGAGCTCGCCCGGCGCCTCGTCCGATTCCAGCACGCAGTAGCTCATCGAGACGACGGACATGCCCGGGTAGGACGGCATGTCATCGCCGATCAGCACCAGGGCCTCGAACACGTTGGGGGACGAGAGGTAGATTCGGATCAGCGCGCCCGGCGCGATCGCGCCCGCCCACTCGACGTCGAGGTCCGTCTCCTCGCTCTGGCTGGAAGTCGGCGAGGGGGCGCCCGACCCGATGGTTGCCACGTGGTCGACCGTCTGCGCGGAACCGGCAGCCGTCCAGAAGGACGCCAGGTCGCTGCTCAGGGCGGGCGCCTCGTCGATGACCGCGATGATCTGGCCCGCGCCCGTCGCCGCGCTCGGGATGTGGTAAGCAGAGGCGACGTTGTCCGGGGTAACGAAGACGTACCCTCCCACGACGTCGCGCGCCCGGACGGCCTGGGCCCGGATGTGGCGCAGGCGAAACTCGGGCTGGAGCCCGTTGACCCCGAGGACCGCCGCGGCGAGTTCGGCCGGGACCGAGGGCTCCGTCACGGCGGACGTGTACTCTCCGTCCGGGACGCTCACGCGGGCAAACCGCACCCCGAACGCCCGGGCCACCTGGGCGACGCTGCCGCGCGCCACGACCGTCATGTGCAGCCTGTCCGGCACCGTCTGGGCGAACCCCTGCGCGATCAGCCATGCGACGACGCGGTCGTAGTCCGCGCGGAGCGGGAGGTAGCGCCCCTCGAGCTCGGCGCCCGAGACGCGCTCCCCGGAAGCCACCCGGGCCTGGAGGCCGGACAGCTCGCGCATCCTGAGCGCGACGGTGAAGGCCATCTGCGCCGACAGCTCCTCGGGAGTGAGCTGCGCGCGAACGATCCGCGCCCGGCCGATCGTCAGGCCCCCGGGGTCGGGAAGGCGCACGGAGCCCGCGGCGACGCTCGCGCCCCCGTCGGCCAAGGCGCTGGCCGATGGGATTGCGAGGCAGGCGAGGGCCAGCCAGGCGGCGGCGCGGGACGCACTTGGGAGCATGAGGTGCGCTCGGTCACGGGCGCGTTATAAGGATATCCGAAGCCCGTCATACGCCAGCTTGAACCCGTCGGGCAGCGCGGACTCGGCCGACGCGTGGTCCGACAGGTGCGTCAGGTGGGTGAGCCAGACACGGCCCGCACCGAGCGTCCGGCCCGCCTCGACCGCCTCGCCGATGCTCATGTGGGAGGGGTGCGGCTCCGGGCGGAGCCCGTCCAGGATCGCCGCGTCGCAACCCCGCGCCAGCTCGACCGCGTCGCCCGTGAGTTCCTTGCAGTCGGTGTAGTAGGCGAACCTGCGGCGGCTGCTCGCCTCCGTGAAGACCAGCCCAAGCGTCTCGGTGCCCCCGTGGGGAAGGAGCGTGGAGCGTATCGTTCCCTGGGGGAGCTCCACGACGGCCGGCATCTCGGCAAGCCTGAACGCGGGGTATCCGCGGACGGCCGCCCGGTCCCGGATCGCGTACGGAAAGATTGCAGCCACCCGGTTCATCCCCTCCTCGGTGCTGAGGACCGTGAGCGCCTCCCCGCCCCGCAGGTCGCAGAAACGGCGGAGGTCGTCCATCCCCGCGACGTGGTCCGCGTGGCCGTGGGTGAGGATGAACATGTCGAGGCGGTCAACACCCTCCCTGAGGCACTGCAGCCGCAGCTCCGGGGCCGCGTCGACCTGGACGTGCAGGCCGTCCATGACGACGTGCACGGAGGCGCGCGTGCGGCGGTTGCGCGGGTCGGCCGAGGCGCACACCGCGCAGGTGCAGCCGATCATCGGCACGCCCTGCGAGGTGCCGCTTCCTAGTACGATGACGTCCATGGTCCGGGGCCCACGATTGGGCCCGCGCCCGCACAAGGCACCACAAAAAAAGGCGCCCCGGCCTTTCGGACGGGGCGCCTTGAATGTGAGCTTGGGGTTGCGGATCAGTAGTCCATGCCGCCGCCGCCCGGGGGATGGGCGGGTGCCGCATCCTTCTTGTCCGGGATCTCGGTGATCATGCACTCGGTCGTGAGCAGGAGCCCGGCGATGGACGCCGCGTTCTGCAGTGCCGTGCGCGTGACCTTCGTGGGGTCGACGACGCCGGCCTTGACCAGGTCCTCGTACTTCTCGGTCGCGACGTTGTAGCCGAAGTTGCCCTTGCCGGAGAGAACCTCCCCGACGACAACCGCGCCCTCAACGCCGGCGTTCGAACAGAGCATCCGGATGGGGTGCTCGATGGCCCGGCGCACGATCTGCGAACCGATCTTCTCGTCGCCCTCGAGGGCGAGCGCGTCGATGACCTTGGCGGTGCGGAGCAGGGCGACGCCGCCGCCGGCGACGATTCCCTCCTCGACGGCCGCGCGGGTGGCATGGAGCGCGTCCTCTACACGGGCCTTCTTCTCCTTCATCTCGACCTCGGTGGAGGCGCCGACATTGATGACGGCGACGCCGCCCGCGAGCTTCGCGAGGCGCTCCTGGA
>CAYNLL010000082.1:0-9996 GCA_964398015.1 uncultured Opitutaceae bacterium
GGGCGTATTTCAGCACGTATCCCTCGGCGCCCAGTTCCCGGGCTCGGATGAACGTCTTCACCGTGCTCTGTGCCGAAACGATGATGACGTGGATGGACGGACGGTTCGACTTGAGCTGCTCAAGAACCTGCAGCCCGTCGAACGGGGGCAGATTGAGGTCAAGGAGCACGACATCGGGGTTGTACGCGGCCGCCTTTTCCAAGGCCGTCGTCCCGTCGGAGGCCTCCCAGATTGTGGAAATGCCCAGCTGCTTGAGGAGCGTGCGCAGAAGCACAAGGACGTGGGGCTCATCGTCGACAATCAGGGCATTGGCGGGTCGTGGCATGACGAGGGGCGCCGCTGCCGGGCGATGGCCAATAAGCGCCTCGTGGCCCGACGGCTGGCTCCAACGGGCGAATATTACACAAACCTTCTGTGGGTGCGAGGTTAGACTCGCCCCTTGTCGCCTCGGGCCGGGGCCGTCCCCCCGGGCGAAGGGGGAAAAGACGCCCGCCGGGGACGCAGGAGCGCGTCCCCGTTACCTGCGGGCCCGCCGGGGGGGTGCGTCAGCCGGCCGGTGCGGAATTCGCCGCGGGAGACGACCGCGCTCCGAAGACGAAATGGTCGACCGACAGCCTGCCGGCGCCGCTCACAAGGAACACGACCAGTAGGAAGAGCACGAGCGCCGAAAACTCGAGGGACTGGCCCGCGGCAAAAAGGCCCTCGGAGCGGTGCACGATGAAGACCGCGCCGGCCAGGATGGGTATCTGCACGAGCGCCGCGATCCGCGTGACGAATCCCAGCGCGAGCAGTCCCCCTCCGAGCAGATGGGCAAACATCACATAGTGGAGGACAAGGCCCGTCATGAGCCAGTTGTTGCCTGAGCGCTGCAGGATATCGACGATGTAGCTCGTGGACGCGTTGCTGTTCATGATCAGCCCGCGCGCAACGAGCCCGAGACCGAGATAGATGCGGATGCAATCGAGCCACACTTCGCGGCGCGAATCCGCCCAAGCAATGAAATCATGCTTTTGCATGGATGCCTCCGGGTTTTGGGGTTGGACCGCCGGCCCTTGGGGTGGGGCCGCGGCGGAGGCAAAGCTATCCGCAGCGGGCGCCGAGTCAATCGGATGGCGGAGGACGGCCGCCGGACGACGGACTGGGGGGCTCGGGCCTACTCGGCGGCGCCGGCGTGCTCTAATCCTCTGGGGGCCAGCGGCCGAAGCGCCTCGGCCGGTGCGCCGGGCAGGCTTCTGGGTTCCCCTGTCACAGTCTCGAAGCGAGCGTTCACAAGCGAGCCCAGGCTGGCAATCTGGTCCTGGAGCTCGAAGGCTTGGTCGTTGAGCTCTTCGGCCGCCCGCGCCCCGTCGTTCGCGCTCAGCGTGTTGCGTTGGGTGATCTTCCCGATGGCCGACACCTCGCCGTTTATCCTCGCGATGCCCTGGCTCTGGACGTGCGTGGACGACGCCATGCTTGCGACCAGCGAGCTGAGCTCGCCGACGCGCTCGTTAATGTCCCTGAGGCTGGACGCCACGTTTGCGCTGATGGCGTCCCCGCGCTTTCCCTTGGCCAGGGCGTCCTCGATCCTCGCCTCGCTCTCCCTCGCGGCGATCGCGCTTCGCTGGGCAAGGCCCCTGACCGCATCGGCCACCACGGCGAATCCGGCCCCGGCCTCGCCGGCCCTGGCGGCCTCCACGGCAGCGTTGAGTGCGAGTATATTCGTCTGAAACGCGATCTCGTCGATGGACTTGAGGATTTTGCGGATCTCGTTGCTGGAGGCCCTGCTCTCGGACATCGCCTGGATGAGCGCTCCGATCTGCTCCACGCCGGATCCCGTGGACTGGATGGCCCTCTCCGCGGTGTCCTTCGCGGCTTGGGCGCTTTCGTCCATCTTGCGGATCATGTCGGCCATCTCCTCGAGGGACGATGTCGTCTTGGCGAGCGAGGTTTCCTGCGACGACGCGCCATCGGCCACGGACTGGCTGGCCGACCTCACGCGGCTCGCCTCTTGTAGTGTCTTCTCCGAAGCCTCGCTGAGCTTCAGGAAGAGGCAGGAGAGGCGCGAGCGGATGCGTTGCACGATCCAACCGAGGCCCAACGTGAGGAAGAGCTGAGCCGCCAGAAAGCCGGCGACAGAGAGCGCGATTCTCTGGCGCAGGACGGTCTCGATCCGGCGGGTGACATAGCCGAGGCGGACATAGCCGATGACCTTTCCGTCGGGATCGTGGATGGCCTCCTCGACGACCCTGGACGCGGCCTCCGCCGCCTGGCTCGGGTTTGTGGTGAGCGGCTTTCGCCCATCGTCGAGAAACACGGCAAACGTGAAATCCTCGTCCTTCACGGCCTGCTTGGCAAAGAGCTCCAGCGCGGAGAGGTCGTAGTTCGAGATGTAGGTCGAGCTGGCCTGCTGAAGAAACATCGCCATCGAGGTGGCCCTCGCATCGAGTTGGCGCCGGGCGTCACGGTCGTTGCGGGAGACGAGAAAGGCGCACAGGGCGGCGAGGGACAGCGCGGCGATCAGGTTGGCCGGAAGGACGATCCTGCGGCTGAGGGGACTAGTCCGTGGAAACCACATGTCGGCTTCTCCCTAGAACTTGTCTATGGGATTGGCCCTGCCTCCCTTTATGCGCGTGAAATAGACGCGCCTGAGGGCCTCGTGGCTAGTGGGGCTGAATTCGATGGCGAGGCCGCCGATGCTCTCGTTCAACCCCTCGAGGGCCTGCAGGAAGCCTTCGCGCGTCAGGTTGGGCCCCGTCTTCCTGATCGCCTCGATGTAGATGCGGGCATCAATGTAACCCTCAAGGCTCGTGTAGTCGGGCTCCGGGTTGCCCGCGGCGCTCATAGCCTGCTGGTAGTCTTTGACAATGGGAAGGGAGGGGTCGTAGGGCGAGGGAAGCACCTGGGAAACGATCACGCCGTCCCCGTCGGGTCCGAGCTCCCCCACCAGGGCCGAGGTGCCGACGAAGGAGATGTTGCAAAACACGGGCGTGAAGCCCGAAGCCCTCGCGGCCTTGATGAAGGCGGCGCAGGCCTTGTAGGCGCCGACGAGGATGACGGCCTTGGGCTGGGCCTGCTTGAGCGCGTCAAGGCCGGAGGAGATGTCGGTTGTGTTCCGCTTGTAGGAGCCCTTGCCGGTGAGGCTAAGGTCGCGCTTGCGCAGCGCCTTAAGCACACCAGCCTCACCGGCCGATCCGAAGGCGTCCGCTTGGATGAATATGCCGATCTCCTTGATTCCGAGGTCCGCGGTAAGGTGCTCCACGATTCCCTCGGTCTCGTCAAAGTAGCTGGCCCGCACGTTGAATATGTTTCGCTTCAGGGGACTCCTCAGGAATTCCGCGCCGCTGAGCGGGGCGAAGAAGACGAGTGTGGGGTTTGCCGCGAGGAGCGGCATCACTGCGGTGGCGGTCGGGGTGCCGACATAGCCGAAGAGGGAAAAGACGTTGCCGGAGCCGATCATCTCCCTCGTGGCGCTGACGCACAGCTCGGGCTGGTAGGCGTCGTCCTTGGACAGGAGCGCAATCCTGCGGCCGCTGGCGCCGCCGGCTGCGTTGAACTGCGCGAAGCAGGCGTTTGCGCCGGCGCTCACGCCCGTGCCCAGGGCGGATGCGCTTCCCGTCAGCGCATTGACCATGCCCAACCTGATCTCGGAGTCCGAGACCCCGGGTTCGGCGCGGGCTGACGCGAGCCCCCCTGCCGCGCACGCAAGCAGCAGAGCGGCGACCGGGGTGTACCGCAAGCGAGTGAAAATGTTCATAACGATTCCCAAACCTATCGACTCGTTGACACCCGAGCTTAAGGTTACGAATGGGCTTCGGCGGCTCGGGCTCTCCTTCCGTTTCGGTGCCTGGGCCGCGCAATATCCAATCCTATAGGGCCTTGTGCTGCGTCTGCCATTTCGCGGCAGCCCGTCATGCGAGAGAAAGGAGACGGCACGAGGATGGAAGCGGACCCGAGAGCAAGGCGTCGCCCTCCTTTGGCGGCGGAACGGGCCGACCTTGAAAGGCGGAGCCCGCGCCGGCCCCCCTTCCGCGCCATTACCCGCGTCTTGCTGAAGGGCTGCGGATGTCCATTATAGTCACGTTCGAACCTGCGATGGCCTGTCCAGCCAGGATCCATCGGGAAGTTCCGAACCTGAACAATGCCCGCAAGCGACATCTCGCCTCAACGTCCCGCAGGAGCCAACCGCTTGTGGATCAATCGCGGCCTTTGGATGATGACAATCGGCTACCTCGCCGTCGCCGCCTACGGCACGGCGATGGGGCGCGGGTATGAGAACGTGACCGGGCCGGAGATGCCGTGCGCCGCCATCGGCGCCCTGATGCTCGTCGTCGCCCGCTGGAGGCCCGTGTTCGCGGCGGCGGTGGCGATGTCGACCGTGTGGCTCCAGCTCGAGATGGACGTCTACGCGTTCGGCACGTTCAACAACTCCAGCCTGATCATTTTCCCGCTCGTCGTGACGGTGACGGGGTTGCTGATCGGCAGGCGGGGAGCCGTCGTCGTCGGCGCCATCAGCGTGATCGGAATCCCCCTTGCCGGGATCCTCGGCGGGGTGACGACCGCCCACCTGCTCATGGGCCACGGCCAGGAGGGCCTCTGGCTCGTCGTCGCCCTCCTCGCCGTCACGGTCTCCACGGTCCTCACGTATACCGCCCTGGGAAGCTACGGGGAGCTGTTGATGCAGACGGAACGTGAGCGCGCCCGCTACCTCGCGCTGTTTGCGCAGGCTCCCGACGGGTTGCTGGGAATCGACACCAACGGGACGATCCTCGAGGCCAATGAGGCGGCCAGCCGCCTGCTGGGGCAGCCCAGGGAGCAGATGGTGGGCGCTGCGCTGAAGGCGGTCCTGTCCCGCGCGGGCGTCGGCGATGAGTTCGACTTCACCGACGCCGAGCAGAGCCAGCGTCTGCTGGAGCTGACGGTCAGCCGCGGCGTCGGCGACATGGCCTCCATCGAGATCTCGGTGCAGGGGGCGCATGCCGTCGGGACCCCGAGCCTGCTTGTCCTTCGCGACATCACCCAGCGCAAGCTGATCGAGCAGCGCATCGGGCATGCGCAGCGCCTGGAGGCGGTGGGCCAGCTCGCCGGGGGCATCGCACACGACTTCAACAATCTGCTGACCGCGATCGGCGGAAGCGCCGAGATGCTCATGGCGCAGCCCGACCCCGAGACGCGCAGCTTCGCCGAGGTGATCCTTGACGCCCAGCGCCGCGGAAGCAGCCTCACGCGCCAGCTCCTGGCGTTCGCCAGGCGCGACGTCCACCAGCCCACGGTCATCGATCTTTCCGCGACGGTGGGCGGCATGGCCAAGCTGACCGACCGCGTGCTCGGCGAGCAGCACCGCCTCCAGATCGTGCAGTCGGGGCCCCTGTCGATAAACGCCGACGCCGCCCAGATCGAGCAGGTCTTCCTCAATCTGGTCACCAACGCCCGTGACGCGATGGCGGAAAGCGGCACGATACGCTGCGCGATAAGGGAGCTTTCGGGGGAGGGGGCCCGGGCCCTGGGGTCCCGGCTGGAATCCGACCGGCAGGCGCTGCTCGAGGTCTCCGACACGGGAACGGGCATTCAACGCGAGCTCCACGCCAAGATTTTCGAGCCCTTCTTCACCACGAAGGCGCGGGGAAAGGGGACCGGCCTGGGGCTCGCAGCGGTGCAGGGTATTGTCGTGCAGAACCAGGGGAGCATCGCGCTCGAAAGCGTCGTCGGCGGCGGCTCGACGTTTCGGATCTTCTTTCCGGCGCTCCAGAGTGCTCCCCGCGGCGGGGCGCCCGCCCCGGACGCGGGCGCGCCCAAACCGGAGCCCCAGACAGGGAGCGGGCTCAAGGTGCTGCTCGTGGACGACGAGGACATTGTTCGCCACGCGGCGGCGCGCATGCTCAGGTACGAGGGCTACGAGGTCCTGGTGGCGTCCAACGGCGAGCAGGCGCTCGAGATTCTCGCCTCGAACGGTCCGGTGAACGCCGTCCTCACGGACTTGGCGATGCCTGGGATGAACGGCCGCGAGCTCGGCGAGAGGATCCACCTGGCCCATCCCCAGCTTCCGGTCGTCTACATGTCGGGCTATTTTGAGGAGCCGGGGCTTCCGCATTCGGCTCTCGTGGCCTCGGCGAAGTCGGCGGTCTTTCTTCCCAAGCCCTTCTCCACGGAGCAGCTCCTGCGCACCATCCGGCTGGCGGTCGGGGCCTGAACCGTGCACTCTGCCTAGCGGCGCATGAATCCCAGCGCGACCCCGGGCTCCGACGGATCGGGAAAGGATGCGACAACACCCATGAAACCCAAACACTCGATGATCCTCCTGGCCTCCGCCCTGTCGCTTGGCCCCTCGCACCTGCGTGCGCAGGTGACCCAGGACGCGGGACCCGCGCCCTACCGGGATCCGTCGCGCCCGGTCGAGGAGCGGGTGGCCGACCTCCTGGCCCGAATGAGCGCGCAGGAGAAGGCGGGCATGCTGGCGGGGGCGGGCTGGATGGAGAGCCAGCCCAACGCGCGGCTCGGCATCCCGGCCATCAAGATGGCCGACGGCCCGGGGGGCGTGCGAAACTGGACGGGCTCATCCGCGGTCACAACGGAGGCCAGGGCCCAGGTGACCTCGACCGCGTTTCCCGCGGGAATCACGCTCGCCTCGAGCTGGGACGTGGAGATGGCGGCCCGCGTGGGACGCGCGATCGCGCAGGAGGTGAAGGCATTCGGCCGGGACATGATCCTTGGCCCGACGGTCAACATCAACCGCGTGCCGCTGTGGGGCCGCGACTTCGAGGGGTACGGAGAGGACCCGTATCTCGCCGCGCGACTCGCCGTGGCCTACGTGAAGGCGGTTCAGGCCGAGGGCGTGATCCCCTCCGTGAAGCATTTCGCGGCGAACAACCAGGAGTTTGAGAGGCACCGGATCGACGAGAGGGTCGACGCGCGCACGCTCAACGAGATCTATTTTCCCGCGTTCAAGGCCGCCGTCGAGGAGGGCGGGGTCTGGGCGGTGATGTCGGCCTACAACAAGGTCAACGGGCAATGGTGCGCGGAGAACCCGTTTCTCCTGACGGAGACCCTCCAGCGGCGGTGGGGCTTCAAGGGCTTTGTGATCTCGGACTGGGGCAGCACCTACGGCACGGCGGGGACCATCAACGCGGGGATGAATCTCGAGATGCCCGGCGGAGCCCCCATGCGCTCCTGGTTCGCCAGGCCCGAGACCCAGAGGGACGGCAACGGCGCGGGCTGGCTGACGGCGGACAAGGTGCTCGCCGCCGTGGCGGCCGGGGAGGTGAAGCAGGAGGCCGTGGACGACTCCGTCCGCCGCCTGCTCAGGGTGATGTTCACAGCGGGCCTGTTTGATTCGCCGCATCGCCGCGGAGGCGATATCGACACCCCCGAGCAGCGCGCCGTGGCCCGGGCGGCGGCGACCGAGGGCATCGTTCTCCTCAAGAACACAGGGAGAGTGCTCCCGCTCTCCGTCGCCAAGACCCGTTCTGTGGCCGTGATAGGCCCGAGCGCCGCCATTGCGCGGACCGGCGGCGGCGGGAGCTCGTTTGTGCTCTCAACGTACGCCATCACGGCGCTGGAGGGCATAAAGGAGGCCGCCGACCCTCAGGTGCGGATCCACTACGCGCTCGGCGCGGCGATGCAGGGCGAGGACGCCGAGCTCGAGACGCCCGAGGCCGTGGCGTCGCTGCGCGCGGAGGCGGTGGCGCTCGCCGGGGCGTCGGAAGCGGCGATCGTGGTGGTCGGGAACTCCCGAAGGCTCGAGGCGGAGGGCTTTGACCGGCCGTCGATGGACCTTCCCGCAAGCCAGGATGCGCTCATCGAGGCGGTGGCTGCGGCAAACCCGAACACCGTCGTCGTCGTCATTGCCGGGGCCCCCGTCACCATGACCCGGTGGGTGGACCGCGTACCCGCCGTGCTCTACGCCTGGTACGGCGGCCAGGAATACGGGCACGCCATCGGCGATGTGCTCTTCGGCCTGCAGAACCCCTCGGGCAAGGCGCCGGTGACGTTCCCCAAGCGCCTCGAGGACGCGACCGCCTTCGGCAACTACCCCGGAGAAAACCTCCATGTCGAGTATGCCGAGGGCATCTACGTCGGCTACCGCGGATTCGAGAAGCGGGGCGTCCAGCCGCTGTTCCCCTTCGGCCACGGGCTCTCGTACACCGCGTTCGACTACTCCGACCTCGCCGTCAGCCCCGCCAAGGCTGCGGCGGGCGGGCGCGTTGAAGTGAGCTTCACCGTCCGCAACAGCGGCCAGCGGGCGGGCGCCGAGGTCGCCCAGCTCTACCTCGGCGCGCCGCACGCGAGCATCGATCGCCCGGTGAAGGAGCTCAAGGGCTTCAGCCGCGTGGCGCTTGCCCCGGGAGAATCGCAGCGCGTGACCCTGATGCTCGACCAGGCCGCCATGTCGTATTTCAACGCGGGAAAGGACGACTGGGTCGCCGAGCCGGGCACCTTCGAGGTGCTGGTCGGAGCCTCCTCGGCCGACATCCGCCTCAAGGGAGCCTTTGAGCTCGGCCCCTGAAGCCGGCCGCTCGCCCTAGCGGACCGCGCCCGCGGCGTTCTCGAAGACGACGTGGGAAAGGACGGCCGTGTCCGAGGTGGCGGGCAGGTGCGAGCAGAAGGCGATGCCGGCGTAGAAGGGCCCGTCGAAGTGCAGGCTGACGGACGGGCCGGCCTGGTGCATCGGCTCGCCGGCAAGGCTGACGAACAGGGTGAAGGAGTCGCCGTGCTTTTCGATCCCGATGCGCGTGGGCGCGGCGCCGGCGGAGCCGTCGGTCTTGTCGCCGCCCGGATGGCTGCGGGCCTCGATGCGGTAAGCCTCCTTTATGTTCGCGCCCTTCTCGGGCCGGAGCGCCAGGTGGATCAACCCCGCGCCGTGCAGCGCGGTCATGATCTCCTTGGAATCGTCATCGAGGTCCTGGCGGATCACGAGGACGGCCTTGCGGTCGCCGTAGCCCTTCGGATTCGGGTAGGCGATGTCGGCCGCGATCGAGACGTCGCCTGAGACCTTCTTCCAGAGGTAGCGGAACTCGTCACGGGTGTACCAGATGTTGTAGCCGGCCGAGTTGATCGTGTACTGCCTCGTGCCGGCGTCATAGCTGGCGCTGCCCGGAACCACCGCGCCGCCGACGTCCGACTGGCCGTCAAAGGCGCCGACCGGGGTGTCAAACACCCTGCTGGGCCTGTGAAAATCCGGCGGCGGCGGCACTTGGTGGTGCGTCGCGGTGCCGGGTTGCGCCCAGTCGGGGACGTCGGGGGCCTGCGCGCGAAGCAAAAGCGTCGCAAGGCAGAGCATCAGGCACGCAAGCGAGGGGCGGAAGGGAGGTTTCATGGTGGGGCGGACGAGGGTGGAGGCCCGTCGCGAAGCCGAAAGGCCGGGGTTAAGCGCCTGGGACGGAGCGGCACGCTCGTTGGAAACTAACATTCCCGATCACGGCAGAGACAACACCAATCCCTTCGCCCGTGATGACGGGAGGGTCCCGCCGGGGCACGCTGCCAGGAGGCGGAAAGCGGCGCCCGCCCGCCAGGGACCCGGGCGCAATAAGGGGTGTGGGTGGAAGCCGATTTACTGCAACGAGTTGCCCCCAGGTGATGGCGGACACATGCCCTGCCTTGGGGCCCGTGGTCGCCGGGAGCGGGGCGTGGGAGGTGGAGGCGGCGGAATGGGCTCCGAGCGAACATCCTAATTTATTATCCGATATAATCTTAGATTAACACTTTGGGTACGTAGTTGTCCGGATTGCACATAATCGGATATGGGCCGATTCTATCTGTAGCCCAACCTGTGACCCGCTCTCTCTCCAACATTTCGCGCTACCTCCACCCGCTTCTCGCCGCCCTCGCGGTGGCGCTCGCGGGAGCGCAGTCCCGGGCTGCGGGCACGGCGACGAACATCTCGGGTCTCTATTACACGGGCCTTACGTCGACAGGGGCTCTCCAGTCGGGCGGCAAGCAGGACGCCAACTGGTCCGTGACCTACGCCTCTACGAACGGCGGCACCTCCGCCAACACGACCTACGAGGGTGCGGCCTACGTGAT